>NZ_JBFULE010000124.1:0-10911 GCF_056400485.1 Roseateles sp. P5_B10 | reverse complement strand
GCCCAGGCGGCCTGGGCGGCGGTGGCGGCAAGGGTGGCGGGCGGCACGTCGGCGGCCACGGCGCGGCCGGTGCGCACCAGCACGGCGCCCGTCGCGGGCTCGATCAGGTCGGCGGCCTGGGACGCGGCGCGCCAACCGCTGCTGTACAGGTGTTCACGCCACAGGGTGGGGTCGAGTAGGGGCTGAGGGGTCATGGCGGGGCTGCTGAGGTGGGTTGCGAAAGCGCGAACTCGGTGCTCGCTTGCCCACTTGCAGTGCAACGCGTGTGCCACGCCATGCCAGTGCGCCACGCCAGCAAGGTGCACGGCGGCACCACGTCCGATCGTTTTCAGAGTGAAAACATCGGTCACCCCTGGGACTTTCCCTGGCCCCGGTAAAGAAGCCGCATCTTCGGGTTATCCCCTCACCCAGATATTTATCAAATGAAAACAATTCGAGGGAGTGACAAGCCGCCGACCTGCYCAATTCATCACCTCATGACCAAGCTACCTCGCATCTCCCTGGCCGAAGTGGCCCGCCAGACCGGCACCATGCTGAAGCGGGGCGACAGCAAGCACTTCGTCGAGGACCAGGCGCCGACGATGGGCGACCTGACCGAGTCGCTGTTCTTCTCGCCCGGCGATGGCCGCATCTGGCTGAACGACCAGCGCATGCTGTTGCTGCACAGCTCCTCCGTCGGTCACCTGCGCCGCGAGCTGATCGACACCCTCGGCATGGAGCGAGCGCGCGGCCTGCTGACGCGGGCCGGCTATGTGTCCGGCGCCCGCGACGCCCAGCTCGTGCGCGAGCGCTGGCCCAATGCCGACGCGGCCAACGTCTTCATGGCCGGCACGCGGCTGCATGCACTCGAAGGCGTGGTCAAGGTGACGCCGCTCGCCTTCGACTTCGACATCCACCGCGGCACCTACGAGGGCGAGTTCCTGTGGGAGCACYCCAGCGAAGACGATGAGCACATCAGCGCCTACGGTGTCGGCACCGAGGCCGCCTGCTGGTCGCAGGTGGGCTATGCCACTGGCTACGTGACCAGCCTGTTCGGCCAGCTCGTGATCTTTCGCGAGATCGAGTGCCGTTCGATGGGCGCCAGCGCCTGCCGCGTGATCGGCCGCCACGCTGCGGCCTGGGGTGACATCAGCGAAGACCTGCGCTATCTCGAAGCCAAGGAATTCCATCGCCTGAACGCCGCCGAGTCCGCGCCCGCCGAGGCGCCGGCGGCCGCCACTCCCGCAGGCTCGGATGAACGGCCCAGCGCCGAGCGCCACGACATCGTCGGCGCGTCGTCGGCCTTCACGTCCGCCTGCCATCAACTGGCCCGCGTGGCCGGCAYGCGCGCCACGGTGCTGTTCACCGGCGAGTCGGGTGTCGGCAAGGAGGCCTTCGCGCACCGGCTGCACCGCATCAGCGCGCGCGCCGCCCAGCCCTTCGTGGCCGTGAACTGCGCCGCCATTCCCGAGACGCTGATCGAGAGCGAGCTCTTCGGCGTCGAGCGCGGCGCGTTCACCGGCGCCAGCCAGTCACGCCCGGGGCGCTTCGAGCGGGCGGACGGCGGCACGCTGTTCCTCGACGAGATCGCCACGCTCAGCCTGGTCAGCCAGGGGAAGCTTTTGCGCGCGCTGCAGGAGGGCGAGGTCGAACGGGTGGGTGGCACGCGCACGTTGCAACTGGACGTGCGCGTCGTCGCCGCAACCAACGTGGACCTGCAGGCCGAGGTGCGCGCCGGGCGCTTCCGCGAGGATCTTTTCTACCGCCTGAACGTCTACCCCATCCACCTGCCGCCGCTGCGCGAGCGGCGCGACGACATCCCGCTGCTGATGACGCATTTCCTGCGTCGCGAAGCGCAACGCCACGGTCGCCACCCGACCGGCTTCACGCCACGCGCCGTGCGGGCCATGCTGCACTACGCCTTCCCGGGCAACATCCGCGAGCTGCAGAACCTGGTGGAGCGCGGCGTCATCTCGGCCGAGGACGACCAGGCCATCGACGTGGCCCACATGTTCCGCCGCGAACAGCTCAGCGATGAGGCCCTGCTGACCATCGGCGCCCATGGCACGCTGCAAAAGGCGGCCGCGCCGCCGCCGCGCCTGCTCGATCTGCTCGGCGAGGCGCTGCAAACCGGCGGGGCCGGCCACGTCGAGCTGGACGCCATCGAACGCCAGCTATTGCAGGAAGCCACCGAGGCCGAGAACGGCAATCTCGCTGCGGCCGCGCGCCGCCTGGGGATCACGCGGGCTCAGCTGGCGTACCGCCTGCAGCGCGCGGCTCAGCCCTCTTCCTGAGCTGGGGCGGCGGGCTCGGCCGCTGCGCGTGCGAAGCGGTCCAACTTCGCCAAATAAGTTTTGTATCAGAAGCAGTTGCCCGCAATGGCAGGCGCAGCCTTGCGCCCGTGCCGGGCGCTCTTCGTCAGCAATGCAGCAACGCCACCTGGTCAATTGCGTGGAGTTTCGATCCGCGCAAACCCTAGTGTCGCAACGGTCAAAGTAGTTAATACTATTAATCATTAACCGCCGCTGACACTCACATGCCGACCTTCTCCGCCCGATTCGACGACCACTGGCTGCTCGGTGGCGCACGCACGCCCTGGGTCGACTACTGCGGCGCACTCGCCGAGGTCTCGCCCATCGATCTCGGCATCAAGGCGGCCCGCGCCGCGCTGGAGCGTACGGGCGTGCCGGGCAGCGCGGTCGACTCGGTCGTCACCGCCTCCATGGCGCAGGCCTCGTTCGACGCCTACATGCTGCCGCGCCACGTCGGCCTTTATGCCGGCGTGCCCATCGAGGTGCCGGCCATCCTCGTGCAACGCATCTGCGGCAGCGGCTTCGAGATCATTCGCCAGGCGGCCGACCAGATCACTCTCGGCTACGCCAGCCTCGCGCTGGTGGTGGGCGCGGAGTCGATGTCGCGCAACCCCATCTGCGCCTACACGCATCGCGGCGGCTTCAAGCTCGGCGCACCGGTCGAGTTCAAGGACTTCCTCTGGGAGGCCCTCGACGACTCCGCCGCCAAGGTCTCGATGATCCAGACGGCCGAGAACCTGGCCAAGAAGTACGGCATCACCCGCACCGAAGTCGACGCCTACGCCGCCGCCTCTTTCGAGCGCGCGCTGCGCGCCCAGGCCGACGGCTTCTTCACCGATGAGATCGCGCCGGTGACCAGCGAGCGCTTCGAGCTGGATGGCTACGAAGCGCGCGGCATCAAGCTGCCACGCAAGGTGGCCGCGGCGGACCGTGACACCCATCCCCGCCCCTCGTCGCCCGAAGCGCTGGCGGCCCTGCGCACGGTTTACGAAGGCGGCGTGCAGACAGCCGGCAACTCAGCTGCCCTGGTCGACGGCGCGGCGGCCGTCGTCGTGGCCTCGGGCGCGCAGGTGCGTGACCGCGGGCTGAAGCCGCTCGCCCGGCTGCGCGGCGCGGCGGCAGCCGGCGTGCCGCCGGAGATCATGGGCATCGGCCCGGCACCGGCCATCCGCGCGCTGTTGAAGCGCTGCGAGCTGAAGCTGTCGGACATCGACCTCTTCGAGATCAACGAGGCCCAGGGCGCCCAGACCCTGGCCTGCGTGAAGGAGCTCGGCCTGGACCTGACCAAGCTCAACGTCAACGGCGGCTCCATCGCCCTTGGCCACCCGCTCGCCGCCACCGGCGTGCGCCTCACCCTCACCGCCGCCCGCGAACTGCAACGCCGTGGCGGCCGTTACGCGATCGTCTCCGCCTGCGTCGGCGGCGGCCAGGGCATGGCCTTGCTCATCGAGAACACACAAGCATGAAGATCATCACTGCCGACCAGGTCGGCCCCCTCGTCAAAGACGGCGCCACCCTCTTCCTCGGCGGCCTGGCCATGATGGGCCTGGCCGAAGAGGCGTTGCAGGGGCTGGAGCGCCACTTCCTCGCCACCGGCCACCCGCGCCAGCTCACCACCTGGGCCTGCGGCGCCATCGGCAACGCCGGCAGCGGCGGCATGGCCCATCTGGCCCACGCGGGCATGGTCAAGCGCGTCGTCGCCGGGCACTTCGGGCAGACCGGCAAGGCCATGATGGCCATGGTGCATGCCGGCGAGGTCGAGGCCTACAACTTCCCGCAGGGCTCGCTCTCCAGCCTCACGCGCCACATCGCCAGCCGCTCGCCGGGCCTGCTGACCAAGGTCGGCCTGGGCACCTTCGTCGACCCGCGCCTGGAAGGCGGCAAGCTCAACGCCGCCGCGCGCGAAGACCTCGTGCGCCTGGTCGAGTTCGAGGGCGAGGAGTGGCTCTTCCACCCCTCGCCGCGCATCGACGTCGCCTTCATTCGCGCGACGTATGCCGACGAGCGCGGCAACCTCAGCATGGACAAGGAAGGCGTGCTGCTGGAGCAGCTGTCCATCGCCCAAGCCGCGCGAGCCTGCGGCGGCATCGTCATCGCCCAGGTCGAGGCCGTGGTGGCCGCCGGCAGCCTGCATCCCAAGAGCGTCAAGGTGCCGGGCCTGGTGGTGGACTACGTCGTCGTCGCCAAGCCCGAGAACCATCTGCAGACCATTACGACGGCCTTCAACCCGGCCTTCAGCGGCGATGTGCGCGTGCCGCTGGGCAGCATGCCGGCCATGCCGCTGGACGAGCGCAAGGTCATCGCCCGCCGTGCCGCCATGGAGCTGCAGCCGGGTGCCGTCACCAACCTGGGCATCGGCATCCCGGCCGGCGTCCCGTCGGTGGCCGCCGAGGAGGGCGTGTCCGACCTGCTCAACCTCAGCGTGGAGTGCGGCGTCAACGGCGGCGTGCCGGCCCAGGGCGGCGACTTCGGCATGGCCTACAACCCCGAGTCCATCATCGAGCAGGGGTCGCAGTTCGACTTCTACGACGGCGGCGGGCTGGACTGCAGCTTCCTCGGCCTGGCCCAGACCGACCGCCACGGCAACGTCAACGTCAGCAAGTTCAACGGCCGGCCCGTGGGCTGTGGTGGCTTCATCAACATCACGGCCTCCACGCCTCGCCTCGTGTTCTGCGGCAGCTTCACCGCTGGCGGCGTGGACCTCGCCGTGGCCGATGGCCAGCTGCACATCCGCCAGGAGGGCCGCGCGCGCAAGTTCGTCGAGCAGGTCGAGCAGATCACCTTCAACGGCCGCGATGCCGCACGGCGTGGCCAGGAGGTGCTGTTCGTCACCGAGCGCGCCGTGTTCGCGCTGCGCCCTGAAGGCCTGGAGCTGACCGAGATCGCACCCGGCATCGACCTCGAGCGGGATGTGCTGGCCCACATGGAATTCCGCCCGCTAATGCGCGACGTGAAGACCATGGACGCCGGCCTCTTCCAAGCACACTGGGGCGGCCTGGCCGCCGCTCTCTCCAAGCAGACCCACGAATGAACGCCGCCACCGACTTCCTCCCCGCCAGCGGCCTGCTGGCCCAGCTCGACCTGCTGCGCATCGAGCATGCCGGCGCCGTCACGCACCTGTGCCTGAACCGCCCGGCCAAGCGCAATGCCATCAACGAGGAGCTGATGCGCCAGCTGCACACCGCCCTGCTCAACCTGCCGGCGTCGACCAAGGCCCTGGTCATCAGCGGCGAGGGCAGCCACTTCTGCGCCGGCCTGGACCTGTCGGACCTCGCCGAGCGCAGCGTCGCCGAGGGCGTGCTGCATTCGCGCGGCTGGCATGTCGTCATGGATGCCATCCAGTTCTGCCGCGCGCCGGTCGTCGCTGCGGTGCATGGCGCCGTGGTGGGCGGCGGGCTGGAGCTGGCGGCCGCCGCGCACATCCGCGTGGCCGACGAGACCGCCTACTTCGGCCTGCCGGAAGGCCAGCGCGGCATCTTCGTCGGCGGTGGCGGCTCGGCCCGCATCCCGCGCCTGGCCGGCGTGGCCTGCATGAGCGACATGATGCTGACGGGCCGCGTGCTGGACGCGAACGAAGGCGAACGGCGCGGCCTGGTGCAGTACGTCGTGCCGGCCGGCGAGGCCGTGGCCAAGGCCATCGAGCTGGCCGGCCGCATCGCGCAGAACGCGCCGCTGTCCAACTTCGCCGTGACCCAGGCCCTGCCGCGCATTGCCGACCTGTCGCAGGCCGACGGCCTCTTCATGGAGTCGCTGATGGCGGCCATCGCCCAGGGCGACGACGTGGCCAAGCAGCGGCTGCAGGACTTCCTGCAGAAGCGCACGCCCAAGGTCGTCAAGTCATGAAGCCGCGCTACCGCCCGGTCGCCATCGGTGGCTGCCTGGACAACGCCAGCGTCGAGCACCGCGCCGACGGCGGCTTCGTGCTGCGCTCAACCGAGCCGCTGGCGGCCTACCCGGGACATATGGGCGAGCGTCTGTTGCACTGGGCACAGGTGGCGCCGGACCGGCTGCTGGCAGCGCAACGCGAGGCGAACGGCGGCTGGCGCTGCATCAGCTACGCCGAGATGGTCGAGCGGGCACGCTCCCTCGGCCAGGCCTTGCTGGACCGTGGCCTGGGCGTCGAAAAACCCCTGGTCATCCTGTCCGACAACGACCTGGAGCACCTCAGCCTGATGCTGGGCGCCATGTGGGCCGGCATCCCCAGCGTCAGCATCTCGCCGGCCTATTCGCTGGTCTCGACCGACCACGGCCGCCTGCGCCACATCCTCGCCAAGGCCACGCCGGGCGCGGTCTACGCGGCGGACGCGGGCTATGCCCGCGCAATCGAGGCCACGGTCACGGCGGACACCCGCGTCATCCTCGGCGAGGGCCGGCTCGAAGGCCGGGCCACCGAGCGCTTTGCCGACCTGCTCGACACGCCACCCGGCCCCACGCTCGACGCCGCCCACGCGCAGATCGGCCCCGACACCATCGCCAAGCTGATGTTCACCTCGGGCTCGACCAAGGCGCCCAAGGGCGTGGTCATGACCCAGCGCATGTGGTGCGCCAACCAGCAGATGACGCTGCAGGCCATGCCCTTCCTGGCCGAGCAGCCGCCCGTGGTGCTGGACTGGCTGCCGTGGAACCACACCTTCGGCGGCAACCACAACCTGGGGCTGGTGCTCTACAACGGCGGCAGCCTCTACATCGACGAGGGCCGGCCCGTGCCGGGCCGCTTCGAGGCCACGCTGCGCAACCTGCGCGAGGTGGCGCCGACGATCTTCTTCAACGTGCCCAAGGGCTTTGACGAACTCATCTCGGCGCTGCAGGCCGACACCGCGCTGCGCGACCACTTCTTCAGCCGGCTGCAGTTGGTCGAGTGCGGCGGCGCGGGACTGTCGCCGAAGACGCTGGACGCCTTCAACCAGCTGGCCGAAGCCGCCATCGGCGAGCGCATCCGCATCGCGGCGGGCCTGGGCATGACCGAGACCGCACCCACATGCACCTTCGCCATCCCTGAGGAGGCCCGCGCCGGCTTCATCGGCTGGCCCGTGCCCGGTGTCGACGTGAAGCTCGTCCCCACGGGCGACAAGGCCGAGGTGCGCTTTCGCGGCCCCAATGTCATGCCCGGCTATTGGCGCGAGCCCGAGCTGACGCAGGAAGCCTTCGACGATGAGGGCTACTACTGCACCGGCGACGCCGCCCGGCCCTGCGACCCCACCGACCCCACGCAGGGTCTGATGTTCGACGGCCGCATCGCCGAGGACTTCAAGCTCTCCACCGGCACCTTCGTCAGCGTCGGCCCGCTGCGCGCCCGCGTCATCGCCTTGGGCTTCCCCTGCGTGCACGACGCCGTCGTCACCGGCATCGGGCGCGACGAGATCGGCCTGCTGATCGTGCCGCGCGTGAACGAAGCCCGCCGCCTGGCTGAACTGCCCGACACCGCCGCCACCGCAGACGTGCTGAACCACTCGACCGTGCGTGCCTTCTTCGAGGCGCTGGCCAACCAGCTCTGGGTGCAAGGCACCGGTAGTGCCACCCGCCCGGCCCGGCTGCTGCTGTTGGCCGAGCCGCCGTCCATCGACGGTGGCGAGATCACCGACAAGGGCTCGATCAACCAGCGCGCCGTGCTGAGCCGCCGCGCGGCCCTGGTCGAACTGCTGCACGAGGCCCCCGTGGGCCACCCCGACGTCATCACCCCGCACCGCTGAACACCATGAACATCTCTGGACAAACCGCCCTCGTCACCGGCGCCGGCTCCGGCCTCGGCGAAGCCGTGGCACGCGCCCTCGCGGCCCAAGGCGCCCGCGTCGCCCTGCTCGACATCAACGAAGCCGGCGCCCAGCGCGTGGCCGCCGACATCGGCGCCGACCGCGCGCTGGCGCTGCGCTGCGACATCACCGACGCGGCATCCGTCACCGCCGCGCTGGATGCCGCCGCCGCTGCCTTCGGCCCGGCCCGCATCCTGATGAACATCGCCGGCATCGGCAGCGCCAAACGCATCGTGCAGCGCGACGGCTCGCCCGCGCCGCTGGAGGACTTCGAGCGCGTCGTGCGCATCAACCTCATCGGCACCTACAACGTGACGCGCCTGGCTGTCAGCCGCATCGTTGCGTTAGCCCCGTTGGCTGACGGTGAGCGCGGTGTCATCGTCAACACCGCCTCGGTCGCGGCCTTCGACGGCCAGGTCGGCCAGGAGGCCTACTCGGCCTCCAAGGGCGGCATCGTCGGCATGACGCTGCCGCTGGCACGCGACCTGGCGCAGTTCGGCGTGCGCGTCTGCACCATCGCGCCGGGCCTGTTCGCCACGCCGCTGATGAAGGAGCTGCCGGAAGAAGTGCAGCAGTCGCTCGCCGCCTCCATCCCCTTCCCCAAGCGCCTCGGGCTGCCCGAGGAGTTCGCTGCGCTGGCCCTGCACATCGCCAGCAACGGGCACCTGAACGGCGAAGTCATCCGCCTCGACGGCGCCCTGCGCATGGCGCCGCGCTGAAGGACTCCTCATGTTCATCACCAACACCTGGTACGTCGCCGCCCGCAGCGACGAGGTCGGCACCGACAAGCCGCTGGGCCGCAAGGTCTGCAACCACGCGATGGCCTTCTTCCGCAACAGCGCCGGCAACGTCAGCGCGGTGGAGGACTTCTGCCCCCACCGCGGCGCGCCCCTGTCGCTGGGCAGCGTGCATGGCGACACCCTCGTCTGCGGCTATCACGGCCTGGCCATGGGCGGCGACGGCAAGACCGTCGCCATGCCCTGCCAGCGCGTGCGTGGCTTCCCGGCCATCCGCAGCTTCCCGGTGCATGAGGCGCACGGCTTCATCTGGGTCTGGCCGGGCGACGCGGCGCAAGCCGACGTGGCCAAGCTGCCCGCCTTCGAATGGCTGGGCAACCCCGCCTTCGGCTACGGCGGCGGCCTGTACACAATAGTCTGCGGCTACAAGCTGATGGTCGACAACCTGATGGACCTGACGCACGAGACCTATGTGCACGCGGGCAGCATCGGCCAGAAGGAGATCGACGAGATCCCGTGCACGACCCGCGTCGACGGCGACCACGTCATCACCGAGCGCCATATGCAGGGCATCGAGGCGCCGCCGTTCTGGAAGATGGCCCTGCGCATGAACGGCCTGCCCGACGACCAGCCGGTGGACCGCTGGCAGATCTGCCACTTCACGCCGCCCAGCCACATCATGATCGAGGTAGGCGTAGCGCTGGCCGGCCAGGGCGGCTATGAGGCACCCGACGCAGTAAAGGCAGCGAGCTGGGTGGTGGACTTCATCACCCCCGAGACCGACACCTCCATCCACTACTTCTGGGGCATGGCGCGCAAGTTCAAGCCGCAGGACGAGGCGCTGACGGCCCAGATCCGCGAGGGCCAGGGCAAGATCTTTGCGGAGGACCAGGAGATGCTGGAACGCCAGCAGCTCAACCTGCTCGCCTGGCCACAGCGCCAGCTGCTGATGCTCAACATCGACGGCGGCGGTGTGCAGTCGCGCAAGGTCATCGAACGAGTGCTGGCGGCGCAGGCATGATCACGGTCCGCATCGAGGCCAAGACCGCGGTCGCGCAGAACGTCTGCGCCCTCACCCTCGTGGCTGCCGATGGTGGCGCCCTGCCCGCCTTCACGGCCGGCGCCCACCTCGACGTCCACCTGCCCGGCGGCATCGTTCGTCAGTACTCGATCAGCAACGACCCCACAGAGGCCGACCGCTATGTGCTGGGCGTGCTGCTCGACGCTCAATCGCGCGGCGGTTCGCGAGCGGTGCACGAGGTGTTGAGCCCGGGGCAGACGCTGCAGATCAGCGCACCGAAGAACCACTTCCCGCTTGCCGCGCAAGCCCGCCGCAGCCTGCTGATCGCCGGCGGCATCGGCATCACGCCCATCCTGGCGATGGCTCGCCAGCTCGCGGCTGATGGCGCGGACTTCGAACTCCACTACGCGGCGAGCAGCGCCGAGCGCATGGCCTTTCGAGCGGAGATCGAGGCGAGCGCCTGGGCTGGCGCTGCGCGTTTTCACGTGGCTGGCGACCGCCTCGACGTGCAAGCACTGCTGGCTACTCGCGATGCCGACACCCACGTCTACGTCTGTGGCCCCAAGCGGCTGATCGATGCGGTAGCCGACGCCGCGAAACGCCACGGCTGGCCAGAGGGTCGGGTCCACCATGAGTTCTTCGCGGGCGCGCCGGCGGCCTCGACCGGTCAGGACGGCCCATTCGAAATCGAACTTGCGCGCAGCGGCCGCGTGATCCTTGTTGGCGCCCATCAGACCGCCGCCCAGGCCCTCATCGCCGCGGGCGCACCCCTGCTGACCTCCTGCGAGCAAGGCGTCTGCGGCACCTGCCTGACGCGGGTGATTGGCGGGGAACCCGAGCATCGCGACCTGTACCTCACGCCCGAGGAGCAGGCCGCAAACGACCAGTTCACGCCTTGCTGCTCACGGGCGCGCAGCAGTCGCCTGGTGCTCGATTTGGGTTGAGCCGCCACGGCGTTGGATTGACGACTTTTTCAGCGCCGGGCGCTGGCCACCCACGTCCAGCCCCCATTCGCGCAACGCCCCCTCGCTGACCTGCGCCGTGATGGCCTGATGGCCCACCCTGCGGCTGGCCGTGCCACGTGCCGCGACACTGTCGTCGGCGCCCACGAC
>NZ_JBFULE010000123.1:0-10991 GCF_056400485.1 Roseateles sp. P5_B10 | reverse complement strand
GGCGTCAAGCGCGAGGAGGGCACCATCGTCGACGTGTCGCTGCGCCCCGGCGACGGCTTCGTGACCGCCGTGACGCTGGCCGATGGCCGGCGCATCGAGGGGGATCTCTTCATCGACTGCTCGGGCTTTCGCGCGCTGCTGATCGAGGGTGTCATGAAAGCCGGTTATCACGACTGGACGCACTGGCTGCCCTGCGACAGTGCCCAGGCCGTGCCCTGCGACAAGGTGCTGCCGCTGTCGCCGTACACCACGTCTACGGCGCGCAGCGCCGGCTGGCAGTGGCGCATCCCGCTGCAGCACCGCACCGGCAACGGTCATGTCTACTGCAGCGGCTACATGAGCGACGAGGCAGCCGGCCACGTGTTGATGAGTAACCTCGACGGCGCGCCCCAGGGCGAGCCGCGCCAGCTGCGCTTCAAGACCGGCATGCGCAAGCGCATCTGGGAGAAGAACGTCGTCGCGGTGGGCCTGTCGTCGGGTTTCCTGGAGCCGCTGGAATCCACCAGCCTGTCGCTCGTCATCCACGGCATCAGCAGCCTGGTGGAGCTATTCCCCGACCGCAAGTGTGAACCGCATCTGGTGGACGAATACAACCGCCGCATGACAAGGCAGTACGAGTCCATCCGTGACTTCATCATCCTGCACTACAAGCAGACGCAGCGTGACGACAGCGAGTTCTGGCGCTACTGCGCGGCCATGCCCATCCCCGACACGCTGGCGCACCAGATCGAAACCTTTCGCCGCAACGGTCGCGTCGTCATCCTGGACCGCGACAGCTTCGGCGAGGACTCGTGGTACTCGCTCTACCTCGGCCTGGGCCTGAAGCCCGAGGGCCTGGACCCACTGTTGAAGCAGGTGAGCGAGGTCGCGCTGCGGGAGCACTTCCAGCGTCTGCACACTGCCGTCGCCCGGACGGTGGACGGCATGCCAGACCATGCGGCTTATCTCGACCGCCTCGTCAGTGCGAGCTGAGTTTTATCGCCCGGCCCGCTCCCGCAGGAAGTCCGCATACGCCAGCGCGCTGCGCTTGAGCGTGCGCTGCTGGGTCTCGAAATCCACATGCACGAGGCCGAAGCGGCGCTCGTAGCCGAAGGCCCATTCGAAGTTGTCCAGCAGCGACCAGATGAAATAGCCGCGCACGTCCACGCCGTTGTCCATGGCGCGTGAGCATGCCGCGAAATGCTGCTTGATGTAGGCCTGGCGTTGCAGGTCGTCGACGTCGCCGGCGCTGACCATGTCGTCGCTCGACATGCCGTTTTCGGTGATGTAGAGGGGCGGCAGATTGGCGTAGTCGCGCTTGAAGGCTTCGAACAGGTCCTGCAGGCCTTGCGGGTAGACCTCCCAGTCCATCGTCGTGCGCTCGACCTCGGGGTGGCGCACCCAGTCGATGGTGTCGGGGCCCTTGGAGCGCAGCACGGCGCGGCTGTAGAAGTTGATGCCCAGGTAGTCGATGGGCTGCTTGATGAGGTCCATGTCGCCGGGCAGTACCAGGGGCTCGCAGCCTTTCCACAGGCGCCACAGGTCAGCCGGGTACTCGCCCTTGAGCAGCGGGTCCAGCACCCAGCGGTTCTGGTAGGTCTCGAACAGCGAAGCGGCGTCGCGGTCTTCGGCTGTGTCGGTGTCGGCATAGCCCGGCGCGCAGTTGGCGACGATGCCGTGCAAGGCCGTCGGGTCGTTGGCGCGCAGGATGGGCAACGCCAGGCCGTGCCCCAGCAGCAAATGGTGCATGGCCTGGGCGGCCCAGCGGTTGGACTTGAGGCCGGGCGCGTGGTGCCCGTCGCCATAGCCAAGATAGGCTGAGCACCAGGGCTCGTTGTGCGTCGTCCAGGCCGCCACGCGGCCGCCACCGAGTTCGCGGCTCATCAGGTCGGCGTAGTCGGCAAAGCGGTAGGCCGTCTCGCGGTTCAGCCAACCACCGCGGTCTTCGAGGTGCTGGGGCAGGTCCCAGTGATACAGCGTGACGAAGGCGCGGATGCCACGCTTGGCCAGGCCGTCGAGCAGGCGCTTGTAGAAGTCGATGCCCTTCGCATTCGGCCGGCCGGCCTCGTCCATCACGCGCGGCCAGGCGATGGAGAAGCGGTAGGCGTCCACACCCAGGCGCTGCAGGACGTCCAGGTCTTCTTCAAAGCGGTGGTAGTGGTCGCAGGCCACGTCGCCGTTCTCGCCGCGCAGCACCTTGCCCGGCGTCGCGCAGAAGCGGTCCCAGATGGATTCGAGGCGGCCGTCCTCGTGTGCGGCGCCTTCGATCTGGTACGACGAGGTGCCGGCGCCGAAGATGAAGCCGGGGCGGCGCATGGCCGAGCCGGCGGGCGGCGCGACGAGGTCGGCCAGGGAGGTGGGAGGCGGGGTCAGGTCCATGTCGGGCAGTCGTTCAGGCAGAGGTCGGCAGCGCATGCAGGGCGGTGCGCCAGGGTTGCAGGGCAAGGGGTTCGGCGGGCAGCGGGCCGCGCACGCCACAGATGAAGGAGGCGTAGCGATTGGCCAGGGCCAGCGTGGCGGGCAGGTCACGGCCCAGCGACAGGCCGGCCAGCAGCAGGGCGGTGAAGGCATCGCCGGCGCCGACGGTGTCGACCATGCACGGCTGGATGACGCCAGCCCCCTGCGCCAGCAGCACGCCGCCCGGCGCGTAGAAGCGCCAGCCGCTGGCGCCGCAGGTCAGCACCAGGCGTTGCAGTGCAAAACGTGCCATCAATGCGCTGGCGCGGCCGGCGTCGTCGGGCGCGCCGGCATCGAACCAGCCGGCCAGTTGGGCCAGTTCTTCGTCGTTGACCTTGACCCAATCGGCCAGCATCAGCGACTCGGCGGCCAGCAGTCGGGTTTCAGTGCCGGCCCGCAGGTTCAAGTCCAGGAAGCGCGTGCCGGTGAAAGGCTTGACGAGGGCGCGCAGGGCCGCGCGCGAGGCGGGCTGGCGTTGGGCCAGGCTGCCGAAGTAGAGCCACGCCGGCGCCGTTTCAGCGAGGTGAGGGCGGGCGGCCGCGGCGTCGATATGGTCCCAGGCGGCGTCGCCTTGAATCTCGAAGTGGTGGCCTCCGGCGTCCTCGTGCACGCTGACGCGGCCGGTGGCGTGCTGCGGGTCGCGCTGCACGCCGGCGCTGTCCAGGCCGTAGCGGCGCGCACTGTCGAGCACGAGGCGGCCGTTGTCATCGTCCGCGCCGACGCGGCTGATGAACAGGGCCGGCGCGCCCATGGCGGCGAGCGAGCGCGCCACGTTGAAGGGCGCGCCACCCGCGACGGGTCCGTCATGGAATTCGTCGACCAGGGCTTCGCCGAGGACGGCGATGGGGCAGGGGAGCATGTCGGCGGCGCTTGGCGCGCTTCGTCGGTGGTTCGGAAATATTCTATGCAACAGCGATTGTTTAGTGAACAATATCCAGCCTAGGTTTTGCCCCCGGTACAGGGTGTACCCGGGGCCGCTGGGGTGCCGATGCACAATCGCGCCCGATGCGACGTGCTAAACAACAGCGGGAGCTCGGGTGATGGCCGACAAGGGAGTGACGATTCGCGAATTGGCCGAGGCCGCGGGCGTGTCCATCGGCACGGTGTCGCGCGCGCTGAAGGGCCAGCCCGGCCTGTCTGAGCAGACTCGCGCCCAGGTGCTCGGCGTGGCCCAGCAGATGGGTTACGACGTCGGCAAGCTGCGCACCGGCAAGCCACGCCGCATGCTCTTCCTGTACAGCCGCAGCCTGGGCTCGCTGGCCAACAACCCCTTCTATTCCTATGTGCTGCACGGCGCCGAGACGGCCTGCCGCGAGGCCGGCGTGCCGCTGAGCATCATGTCGGTGCTGGCGGGCGACGACGTGGCCGGCCAGGTACGCCGCCATGAGGCCGAGGCGCTGCTGGGTGCCGGCTATTTCGACCCCGAGGCCATGGAATCCATTCGCCGCTGCGAACTGCCGCTGGTGCTCGTGGATCACTTTTACCCCGGCGTGCGTTGCGTCAATGACGACAACCAGCTTGGCGCCTGGCTGGCGACTCGCCATCTGCTGGAAGGCCAGTCCCAACGCATCGCCGCCATCTTCGGGCCGCTGGCGCATTACTCGACGTCGCTGCGCGCCAAGGGCTTCCGCCGCGCCTTGTTCGAGGCCGGCCGCCTGTTTGACCCCGACTACGAAGTCACGCTGGACCCGGCGCTGGAATACGGCGACGCCGGCCGTGATGCGATGAGCCGCCTGCTGGCCCTGCCCAACCCCCCGGACGCGGTCTTCGCCTACAACGACTCGACGGCCATGTTTGCCATCGAGGTTTGTCTTGAGCGCGGCCTGCGCGTGCCCGAGGACATCCGCTTCATCGGCTACGACGACATCGAGGAGGCTGCCCGCAACAAGCCGCCCCTGTCCACTGTGAAGATGGACAAGGAAGCACTTGGCAACGTCGCCGCACGCGCCCTCATCGAAGGCGATGTCGCACCCAATGACGCGTCGCTGCCGGTGGAGCTGGTCGTGCGCGAGAGTTCCCGTTTCGTCGCGGCGCCTGAAGCCGAGGCCGCGCCGCGCAAGGCCAGGCGCAAGACCGCAGCTGTCTAGGTGGCTGCCTAGGTAGTTGCACCGCCTTTCGTTCGTGCGATCAACGAACGAAAATAGGACTGTTTACTAAAAATACCGCCTCGCTCAGCGCCAGGCGAAGGAGACAGTCTTGATCGCCGATCCCGAAGGGGCCGCCATGCCGCCCGTGCAGCGCCCGACCGCCTCCGTGCCGCCAGCGCCAACACTTGCGGCCGACCGCGTGCCCGCGCGGCAGAAGATCGGCTTCGGCCTGGGCTCCTTCCTGGACATGTGGGGCCACTGGCTCTACCAGTCGTTGGCCTTCCACGTCTTCAACATCTTCCTCGGCGTGGCGCCGGGGCTGATCTCCACGGTCATCTTCCTGAAGATCGCGGTCGATGCCGTTTCGGACGCGCTGTTCGGCTGGCTCTCCGACAACGCCCGCACGCGCTGGGGGCGCCGCCGCCCCTTCATCCTGGTGGGCGGCATCCTCGCCGGCATCGGCCTGCCGCTGATGTTCGCCGTCGGCCGCGGCTGGAGCGACAACGAATACTTCATCTTCATGCTGGTCTCGACCTGCCTGTACGTGCCGGTCATGAGTTGCTTCAACATGCCCTGGAACAGCCTGGGCGCCGAGATGACGCCCGACTACCACGAGCGCACGCGCGTGATGTCATGGAAGAACGCGATCCAGAAGCTCCCCGAGCTGGCGATGTTCGTGGCGGCCCAGTTCACGACGCTGGCCTTCTTCAATGATGCGAAGGGCAAGCCCGACATCCTGCTGGGTGCCCAGGTCTACACCAGCATCCTGGGCGGCATCATGGTGGTGGTCTCCATCGCCATTTTCCTGCTGACCCGCGAACGCTACTACCAGAAGGTCGTGGCGCAGACCCGGCAGCGCGTGCCCTTCAAGGACACCCTGTACCGCACACTGAAGAACAAGCCCTTCCGCCAGATGCTGGGCACGATGATGGCCTACAACATGGCCACCTCCATGGTGGGCATGCTGGGCTACTACGCCACCGTCTACTACGTCTGCGCCGGCAACGTCGTTGAAGCCACCAAGTGGAACTCGATGATGGGCATCGCCGGTCTGGTCTGCGGCCTCGTTGGCATCGCCTTCGCCGGGTGGGTGGCCAGGCACTGGGGCAAGCGCAATGCGCTGATGACGGTGCTGGTGCTGGGCATCCTCGCCTTCGTCGGCGACTGGTTCTTCTACAACCCGCAGCTGCCCTGGCTGCAGTTGTTTGCCAGCGGCGGCGTGGCCTTCGTCGGTGCCGGGTTCTGGACGATCTACGGCTCGGCGATGGCCGACGTCATCGACCATGACGAGCTCGGCAGCCGACAGCGCCGCGAGGGTTCGTTCGCCGCCTGCGGCTCCTGGATCTCCAAGGTCGGCCTCGCCTTGGGCAACGGCGCCTCCGGCTGGGTGCTGATGTTCACCGGCTTCAACGCTAAGCTGCCGGTGCAGGGCGAGGATGCGCTGTTCATGATCCGGGTCGCCCTGTCGGGCATTCCCATCCTCGGGCTGCTTATCGCCCTCTACATCGTGTCCCGCTACTTCCTGACCGAGCGGCGCATGAACGAGATCCGCGCCGAGCTGGAAGCGCGCCGCGGCACCGTCTGACTTTTTTCGGAGTTTTCCCCATGACTTCAACCTGGCTCGGCCGCGCTTTGCTGGCCCTGTCGACCTGCGTCTTCATTGCCGGCGCCCAGGCCGCCCCGCACGAGACGCTCAAGCTCGACGCCCCCAAGCCCAATCTCGCGCCCACGCCGCCGATGGGCTGGAACTCCTGGAACAAGTTCGCCTGCAACGTCAGCGAGACGCTGATCCGCCAGCAGGCCGACGCGATGGTCGCCTCCGGCATGAAAGACGCGGGCTACCGCTACATCGTCATCGACGACTGCTGGCAGAAGAGCCGCGACGCGGACGGCAACATCCAGGCCGACCCCGAGCGCTTCCCATCGGGCATCAAGGCACTGGCCGACTACGTTCATTCCAAGGGCCTGAAGTTCGGCCTCTATTCCGATGCCGGCGCCGCAACCTGCGGTGGCCGCCCCGGCAGCGCCGGCCACGAGTTCCAGGATGCGCGCCAGTATGCGAAGTGGGGCGTGGACTGGCTGAAATACGACTGGTGCTACACCGGCCCGCGCACCCCCGAAGCGGCCTACACCATCATGGCCAAGGCGCTGCGCGAATCGGGCCGTGACATCGTGCTGTCCATCTGCGAATGGGGCGGCAGCCAGCCCGGCCGCTGGGCCCATCCCGTCGGCCATCTGTGGCGCACCACGGGCGACATCTGGGACGCCTGGAAGGGCAAGAAGGAGTGGTCGCACGGCCTGCTGGACATCATCGACATGAATGCCGACCTGTGGGCCGACGCCGCGCCCAACGGCTGGAACGACCCCGACATGCTGGAGGTCGGCAACGGCGGCATGACGACGACGGAGTACGAGAGCCACTTCTCGATCTGGGCCATGCTGGCCGCGCCGTTGGTGGCGGGCAACGACATGGCGAAGATGGATGCGGACACCCGCCGCATCCTGACCAATGCCGAGGTCATCAAGGTCGACCAGGACCCGCTCGGCCGGCAGGGCCGGCGCGTCTGGCGCCAGGGCAACCTGGAAGTCTGGGTGCGCACGCTGGCCGGTGGCGAACGTGCGGCCGTGCTGTTCAACCGCGGCGAAACGGCGGCCGACATCAAGGTGACGTGGGAGCAGCTGGACCTCGCGCCGCGCATCAAGGCCGAGGTCCACGACCTGTGGTCGGGCAAGAAGACCCGCGGCGTCTCGGGCGAGGTCGGCGGCAGCGTGAAGCCTCACGGCGTGATGATGGTGCGTGTCAGCCCGACACCCTGAGCGTCTCGATCAGCATCCGCCGCAGGCTGTCCACCGCCTTGTTGCCCTTGGACGTCTTGCTGCGGTAGACGGCTACCTGCATCGGCTCCAGCGGTCCCAGGCCCTGTTCGGCGCCCAGAAGTTGCAGATGCGGCGGCGCGCTGCACTGCGTCAGCACGGCCACGGCCAGGCCGCTCTCGACGGCTGCGATCTGCCCTGCCAGGCTGGAGCTGTTGTAGACGATCTTGTAGGGCCGGCCCTGCAGGGCGAGGGCGTTGATGGCGCTGCGCCGGCCCAGGCTGGCCTCCTCGTAGACTGCAATGGGCAGCGGGTCGCGCCGCCAGATGTCAAACTGCGGGGAGCCGACCCAGACCATGGGCTCGTGGAAGAGCAGGGTGCCGCGCCGTGCGTGGTCGCGCGAAACCAGGGCCAGGTCGAGATCGCCACGCGCCACGCGCGGGATCAGCGAGGTCGACTGCTCGCAGTCCAGCTGGATCTCAACGCCGCCATGGCGCGGCGCAAAGCGCTTGAGGACCGGTGTCAGGTATCTGCGAGCGTAGTCATCCGGTACGCCCAGGCGCACGACACCTGAGACATCGTCCTCGCGCAGCGCCGCCTGGGCCTCGGCCTGAAGGTCCAGTATGCGTCGCGCATAGCCCAGCAGGGTCTGGCCCTCATGCGTCAGTTCCAACTGGCGCGCATCGCGCCGAAGCAGGCGGTGGCCGACGGCCGCCTCCAGCTTCTTGAGCTGCATGCTGACGGCCGACTGCGAGCGGTGGATCTCGGCCGCGGCGCTGGACAGGGAGCCAGCATCGACGGTGGCCACAAAGCATTTCAGCCAGTCGATCTGCAGATCGCGCATGAATTCGAAAAGCGGATGATTTGGAAGCGAATTATGTGCTTTTCGGATTCGCGGCCGACCGGCACATTGGCGGCCATGAAGTACCTCAATCCCGCCCCAACCGCATTACCCGCCAAGCTTGCCCGGCCGCCCGGCATCACGGCCGGCCCGCTCGACGCCCGCGCCGGCGGCGTCATGCTCCTGCTGTGCTGCCTCTGGGGCCTGCAGCAGGTGTCGCTGAAGGCGGTGACGGCGCAGGCCGGCCCGATGCTGATGATCGGCCTGCGCTCCGGCATCGCCCTGTTGCTGCTCGCCGGTCTGATGCGCTGGCGCGGCGAGGCGCTGGATCGCCGCCGCTGGGCAGCCGGTGCCGCGGCGGGCTCGCTGTTCGCGCTGGAATTCCTGCTCGTGGCCCTGGCGCTGCAGTTGACCCAGGCTTCGCACGTCGTCGTCTTCCTCTACACCTCGCCGCTGTTCACAGCCCTGGGCCTGCACTGGCGGCTGCCGGCCGAGCGCCTCGACCGGCGTCGCTGGGCGGGCATAGGCCTGGCATTCGGAGGCATCGCGCTGGCCTTCCTGTGGGGCGGTCTGGCCCCTGACGGCTCTGCGCTGCTGGKAGACCTGCTCGCGGTGCTGGCCGGCCTGGCCATGGGCGCTACGACGGTCACCATCCGGTGTACGCGCTTGGCCGCCGCACCGGCGACCGAGACGCTGTGCTACCAGCTGCTCGGCGCCTTCGTGCTGCTGCTGCCGGGTGCCTGGGCGACGGGTCAGTGGCGCTTCGAGCCGACTGCCGCCGTCTGGGCCCACCTCGCCTTCCAGAGCCTGGTCGTGTCCTTCGCCAGCTTCCTGGCCTGGTTCTGGTTGCTGCGTCGCTACCTAGCCTCGCGCCTGGGCGCCTTCACCTTTATGACGCCACTGTTTGGCGTGCTGCTGGGTGTCTGGTTGCTGGGCGAGGCGTTGTCGCCCAGCTTCGTGGCCGGCAGCCTGCTGGTGCTGGCCGGCGTCGTCCTGGTTAGCAAGCCTTAGGTCGCCACCCGCTCGGCCACGAAGGCCTGGTAGGTCCGCAGCGGGCGGCCCAGCATCTTTTCCAGCGTCTGGGTAGCGCCGGCGGCGGGAATCTGCCCGAGCTGCTGGATGCGGCTCATCATCAGGCGCAGGTCGTAGGCCATCCAGGCGGGCACGTGCTGCGCGGCCAGTTGTGCCTCGAAGGCCTGCACGTCGTCGCCGCCGTAGCGGATCTCGCGATTCAGCGCCTGRCCCCAGACAGCGGCGGCCGTCTCGCCGGTGAAGACCTCGGTGCCGGCCACTTCCAGCGTCAGGCGGGGCAGGGGTTCCGGCGAGCGGTCGCGACGCAGCAGCTCGGCCACGGCGATGTCGGCGATGTCGCGCACGTCCACCATCGCGCAGCCCTTGGCGCCGATGGGCATGGGGAAGACGCCGTAGCCTTCGATGACGGGCTGGATGCTGGCGTCGTTCTGCATGAAATAGGCCGGGCGCAGGATGGTCGCTGGCAGATCCAGGCTTTCGATCATGCGCTCCACGGTGTGCTTGCCGGTGAAGTGGGGCACGTCGGTGTAGAGGTCGGCGTGGATGACCGACAGATAGACGATGCGCTGGATGCCGGCTTCGCGGGCGACGCTGAGCGCCTGCAGCGACTGCGTGACCTCGTCGGGGGCGAGGGCGTTCAGCAGGAACAGCGTGCGCACGCCGCTCATCGCCAGGCGCAACGAGTTCACGTCGCCGAGGTCGGCGACGACGCCGTCGACGCCGGCGGGCAGGGATTGGGTGCCGGTGCGGCGGACCATCGCCTTGACCTGAGCGCCTTGCTTGGCCAGGCCTTGGACGACGAGGGAACCGACGGTGCCGGTGGAACCGATGACGAGGATGCTCATGATGGACTCTCTTGAAAGCTGATTAAGGGGAAGGACCAGGGCCAGGCGATTTGTTTCGCTGGCTTGGACGAAAGATAGGCCGTTGCAATACATAAACACAGACGCCAAAATCAGGACAATGTGTCTTCGAATTGAGACGATATGGACCTGAACGCCCTGACCGACTTCAACCTCGTGGCCACGCACGGTGGCTTTGGCCGAGCCAGCCGGGCCAGCCGGCGCTCCAAGGCCACGCTGTCCAGGCGCGTGGCGGACCTGGAGGAGCAACTGGGCGTGCGCCTCATCGAGCGCGGCGGCAAGGGACTGGAGCTGACCGAGGCCGGCCAGCTGCTGCTCAGCCGTACCGAAGGGCCCATGCACGAGGTGGCCGATGCGATCGGCGCGGCGCGGGAAGGCAGCGGCAAGGTGGCCGGGCGCCTGCGCGTGGCGGCACCCATCCTGTTTTCACAGCTGGCGATGGGGCGGCTGTGCGCGGAGTTCCGCGGGCTCTATCCCGACGTCACTCTGGAGGTGGTGGCGGAAGATCGGGTGGTGGATCTCGTCGACGAGCAGTTCGACGTCGCCATCCGCCCCAACCCGCGGGTGGACACGGCGCTGGTGGGCCGCTGTTTTGCGAAGGACCGCCTCGTGGTCGTCGCCGCGCCGTCCATCGCCAGGCCCGCGCCTGGCGCTGCGCCCGTGCGCGTGCCCGCCGTCGTCAGCGCCTATCGGGACGGCGAGACCTGGTCTGTCGACGAGGGCCGCCTGCTGATCGAGCCCGTGCCGGTGCTCGGGCTCTCGTCGATGCTGATGCTCAGGGACGCCGCGCTGGCCGGCGCCGGTGCCGCGCTGGTGCCGCGGTCCATCGTCGGGCAGCAAGTCGATGACGGCGAACTGGTGCAGTGGGCAGCCTGGACGGCAAGGAGGTCGAGCTGTGGGTGCTGCACACCTCCCGGC
>NZ_JBFULE010000122.1:0-11004 GCF_056400485.1 Roseateles sp. P5_B10 | reverse complement strand
GCACTGGCGTTCGTGCTGGGCGGCGGCGGCGGCGCAGTCGCCACCGGCGCGTTGACGACACCGCTGGCGCTGCGGGCGGCCTTGCCGGCCAGCGGCGCGTTCGGATCCCAGTTGCGGTTGCGCTCGGTTTCGGCGGCGTCCTGCTCGGCCGTGCGCTGGGGCACCTTGTTCACGAAGGGGATGGGCACCTTGGTGATGTACAGGGCCACGCCCAGCGCAACGGCCAGGCCCACCAGCAGGCCGACGATCAGCCCGAGGACGAAGCCGCCTTTCTGGTTCTTTTGGCCGGCGGGTTTCGAGACAGCAGTCATTCGTTCTCCGTGAGGGATTCGGCAGATTCAGGAATATCGCGGTTCATCTGCTCGGGCGCGCTGACGCCCAGCATGCCCAGTGCATTGGCCAGCACCTGGCGCGTCGCGGCCAGCAGCGCGACGCGGGCGCGGCTCAGCTCGGGTGCCTGGTCCAGCACCCGTTCGGCGCCGTAGTAGGAGTGGTACGCACCCGCCAGATCGCGGGCATAGAAGGCCACGTCATGCGGCGCGATGCCGGCGGCGGCACCCGCCAACATGTCAGGGTAGGCGGCGAGCTTGAGCATCAGCGCCTCCTCGGTCGGCGCGGTCAGCAGGCTCACGTCGGCGTCGGCAATGGTCGACACGTTGCCACCCCATTTGCGGATGACAGAGCAGATGCGCGCATGCGCGTACTGCACGTAGAACACCGGGTTCTCGTCGTTGGCCTTCAGTGCCAGGTCGATGTCGAAGACGAACTCGGTGTCTGCCTTGCGGCTGATCAGGAAGAAGCGCACCGCGTCGCGGCTGGTCCAGTCGATCAGGTCGCGCAGCGTCACATAGCTGCCGGCGCGCTTGGAGATCTTGACCTCCTCGCCGCCCTTCATGACCGTGACCATCTTGTGCAGCACGTAGTCGGGGAAGCCCTGCGGGATGCCCATGTCGACCGCCTGCAGGCCGCCGCGCACGCGGGCGATGGTGCCGTGGTGGTCGGTGCCCTGGATGTTGATGCACTGCGTGTAGCCGCGCTCGAACTTGTTGATGTGGTACGCGATGTCCGGCACGAAATAGGTGAAGCCACCCTCGGACTTGCGCATCACGCGGTCCTTGTCGTCACCGTAGTCGGTCGAGCGGAACCACAGCGCGCCGCCTTCTTCATACGTCTTGCCATTGGCGACGATGCGCTCGACCGTCTTCTCCAGCTGGCCGCCGGCGTAGACGCTGGTCTCCAGGAAATAGCTGTCGAACTTCAGGCCGAAAGCCTGCAGGTCCAGATCCTGCTCGTGGCGCAGGTAGGCGACGGCGAACTGGCGGATGCTGTCCAGGTCGTTCACGTCGCCCGAGGCGGTGAACTCGCGGTCGTCGGCCTTGACCGTTTCCTTGGCGAGGAAGGCGTCGGCGATGTCCTGGATGTAGTCGCCGTTGTAGGCCGCCTCGGGCCATTCGGCGTCACCGGGCTTGAAGCCCTTCAGGCGCATCTGCGTGGAGTTGGCCAGCGTGGCGATCTGCACGCCGGCGTCGTTGTAATAGAACTCGCGGGTGACGTCGTGGCCCTGGCTCTGGAACACCGAGCACAGCGAATCACCCAGCGCCGCCTGACGGGCATGGCCCACGTGCAGCGGGCCGGTCGGGTTGGCCGACACGAACTCGATCATGACGTGCTTGCCCGTGGGCGCGCGGTGGCCGAACTTCGCTCCGGCGGCCAGCACCTCACCGACGACAGCCTGCTTGGCTTCGGGCTTGAGGCGGATGTTGATGAAGCCCGGGCCGGCAATCTCCAGGGCCTGCACCCAGGTCTGGAAGGCGGGCTTCGCTTCGAGGGCGGCGATCAGTCGGGTGGCCAGTTCGCGCGGGTTGGCCTTGAGCGGCTTGGCCAGCTGCATGGCGGCCGTGCAGGCGAAGTCGCCATGGGCGGCCTGCTTGGGGGATTCGAAGGCCACGGCGGCGTTCGATCCGGGGGCAATTTCCTGGAGGGAGTCGGCGAGTGCGGCGAGCAGCGCCTGCTTGGCTTGGATCATGGGCGGGATTCTAGGAGGCAGCCCCTGAACGCATGAGCCGCCGGCGGCGCCGACTCAGCCGGCCGTCGACTCGTGACAGGCGACGCAGAGTTTGTTGCCGTCCGGGTCGCGGAAATAGGCGCCGTAGTAGTTCGCGTGGTACTGGGGCCTCAGCCCCGGGGCGCCCTCGCAGCGGCCGCCGTGGGCCAGGGCCAGCGCATGGGCCTGGTCCACCTGCGCGCGATCGGCAGCCAGCAGTGCCACCATCTGGCCATTGCCGGGCACGTGCTCCTCGCCGTCGAAGGGCTTGCCAAGCAACAGCAAAGGCCGTGGCCCGGGGCTGCTTTGCCAGCCGGCCCAAGGTTTTTCGGGTTCGCAGAAGCGCTCGGCCACGCCCAGCAGTGCCATCAACGGGCGGTAGAACGCCAAGGCGCGCTCGAAGTCACGAGTACCGAGAAATACGTGGGAGAACAAGGGGCGGCACCTCCAGGAGCGGCCCGTATCATGCCTCGCGATGACCGCCTCTGCCGACGATCTGCCCGCCCATATCGGCCGCTACCAGGTGCTCAAGCGCCTGGGCGAGGGGGCGACCAGTGATGTCTTCCTGGCCCGCGATCCCTTCCAGGACAAGGAGRTGGCCATCAAGCGCATGCGCGCCTGGGCGCCGCCGCCCAATGCACCGGCCAGCGATTTCAGCAACCGCTTCTTCAGCGCCGAGGCGGCCCTGGCCGGGCGGCTGCACCACCCCAATGTCGTGGCCATCGTCGATGCCGTGTCCGAGGAGGCCGCGCCTTATCTCGTCATGGAGTACGTGCCCGGCGTCACGTTGAAGCACTTCTGCCGCAGCGACCGCCTGCTGCCGCTGGACCAGATCGTCGAGCTGGGTTTCAAGTGCGCGATGGCCCTGAGCTATGTCTACCGCCAGGGCGTCATCCACCGCGACGTCAAGCCGGCCAATCTGCTGGCCGTGCTGGACCAAGGCGGCCAGGTCGTCGACGTCAAGGTCAGCGATTTCGGCTCGGCGCTGAACCTGCTGGCCGATTCGACGCAGATCCACCGCGTCGGCTCGCTGGCCTATATGCCGCCCGAGCAGATCGAGGGCGGCGATGTCGACTGCCGTGCCGACATCTACGCCCTGGGCGCCGTGCTCTACCACCTGATCAGCGGCCGCCCGCCCTTCGACGCGCCGCACCAGATGGCGCTGATGCACCAGATCTACCACCAGCCGCCGCTGCCGCTGATGGGCCAGCGCCAGGGCGTCACCGAGGGGCTGGATGCCGTCGTGCTGCGCGCGCTGGCCAAGAACCCGCATGAGCGCTTCGCCGACTGGGAGAGCTTTGCGCAGGCCTTGTCGGCGCTGGTGGCCAGCCAGCAGGTGCCGCTGAACCGCCTCGGTGAGGTGCGTGACTCCGAACGTTTCAACCTGTTGCGCTCGCTGGAGTTCTTTGCCGACTTCGGCGACGTGCAGCTGTGGGAGGTGGTGAGGCGCGCGCGCTGGAAGCGCTACCCCGTCGGCCATGCCCTATTCAGGCGCGGCCAGGAGGGCAACAGCTTTCACATCATTGCCCAGGGCGAGGTCCAGGTCTTCCGCGACGGCCGGCTGGTGGCCTCGCTGGGCCAGGGCACCTCGGTGGGCGAGATGGCCTATCTGGCGCCCAACCCGGACCTGCGCCGCCACAGCGCCGAGATCCGCGTCAGCCAGGAGTGCACGACCATCTGCTTCACGCCCGAGTCCGTGGGTCAATTGAGCCCCGAATGCCAGCACCGCTTCGACCGCGGCTTCATCCGCGTGCTGGTGCGCCGCCTGCATGCGGCCCACGAGGCCCTGCACCATCCGCGAAGAATTCTGTGACGCCGATGAAACATGGCTTGGCAGTGTCATGGGCGCATGCTTGAATTGACTCGCCTATCCACCTCCCGAAGAAGGAGTTCCCGATGAAACGAATTGCCATCCTGCTCGCCTGTGCCGCCGTTGCCTTTGGGGCCCAGGCCACGCCGCAGCAGGACAAGATGAAGGCCTGCAATGCCGAGGCCAAGACCGGCGGCAAGAAGGGTGACGAGCGCAAGGCGTTCATGAAGGAATGCCTGTCCGGTGGCGCCGCTGCAGCATCTGCGCCCGCAGCTGCTCCTTCCAGCGCCGCCTGCGACAAGTCTGCCGCCGACAAGAAGCTGCATGGCGCCGCAGCCAAGAGCCACATCAAGAAGTGCATGGCCGACGCCGCCTCGGCGCCCAAGTGACTGGCTGACAAGCCCTGTAGGACGAGAGCCACCTTCGGGTGGCTCTTTGCTTTGTACGCTAGGACAAGTCCCACGCCTCATCGGCCCCTGGGCTGGTTCCGGCGCCGGCGGCTGGCGACGAAAGTTGACTCACCTGATCACCTCCCTCAAGGAGCAGACCATGAACAGCTTTGCAACGTTTTCCAGCCCGAATGGCGCCTATTGGCGCGTGACGGTCCTGTCCCTCGCCGCAGCCGCGACGCTGGCCCTGACGGCCTGTGCGGGCATGTCATCCCGTGAGACCAGCACCATCGTTGGCGCCACGGCGGGCGCCGTCGTCGGCGGCGCGGTGACCGGCACAACCACCGGTGCCGCCATCGGCGCGGCGGCCGGCGGCGTCGTCGGCAATGAAGTGTCGAAGAAGAGAAACCGCTGAGGAATGAAGAAGGCCGGCGCGAGCCGGCCTTTCCTGGATGCGCCGAGGATGCGCCAAGGCAAGTCTCAGAACTTGTAGCGCGCCTCCAGGTAGTACTGGCGGCCTGACGCGTCGACCTTCTGCTGCTCCGCCTCGCTATAGCGATAGGTGGCGCGGACCGGGTTGGTCAGGTTGGTGGCGCTGAACGAGATCTGCAATTCCGGTGTGACGTTGTAGTTGGCCGAGAAGGCCACGTTGGACACCGGTGCCGCGATCGTCGGCGCGGAAGGCATCAGCACACCACCGATGGTCGAATTGCCCTGGCTGTTGGCCGTCGGGGACGGTGCCGTGGTGCTCGACACGTACTTGCCGCGGTAGTTGTAGACCAGGCGAGCGCTGAACACGTCGTTTTCCCAGTACCCGCCCACATTGCCGGCAATCTTGGAAGCGCCGGTCATCGGGCGGCCGTCTTCGACGCGCGTCTCAGTGTAGCTGGCGTTGGACTGAAAGCCGAAGCCCCAGGCGATCGGCTGTTCCCATGACAGCTCGAGGCCGCGGATGCGGGCCTTCTGCTGCGTTGAGCTGTTGATCAGGTAGGTGCGGTACTGGTTGGTCGTGCCGTCGTACAGCTCGACGGTCTGGCCCGACGACGTGCCTCCGGTCTTGGCGTAGCCGTCGATCAGCGAACTGAAGCCGGAGAGCGCCAGCATGGCGCGCTTGTCGTAATACCAGGCCACCGAGATGTCCAGGTTGCGTGAGCTCATCGGCGTCAGGTTCGGGTTCGGGCCGGTCACCGTGCAGCCCTGCGAGTTGCAGGCTTGGGCTGAATAGGTAGCGCCGTAGAGGTTGTAGTTCTGGCGGCCGATGGTCTTGGACAGGCCCAGGCGGCCGACCAGGCCCGTGGCGAACTCATAGCGCAGGTTCAGGCTCGGCAGGATGTCGTCGAATGTGCGCCGGGTGCTCTCCTTTCGGTAGATCACGCCCGTGGCACCGTTGAAGGGCACGTTGTCGTAGTAGGGCTGGCCTTCGCTGACGTCGAGGATGGCGTCCGGGTAGGCGGCGCAGGGCACATAGGGCTTGCCCGGCTCGATGCGCAGGCAGGCGCCTGCCGGAATCGGCACGGGGGTGCGGGAGGTGACGGTCGTGCGCACCAGGCGCAGGCCGACATTGCCGGACCACTTCTCGCCTTCCAGGTTCTGCATCAGGTAGGCCGCGCTCTGCACTTCGCGCAGGTCGATGGAGCCGGAGATGCGGCGCTCCCATTGAGAGTTGGTTTGCTTGGCCAGGTCGCCGAAGAGGCTGGTCAGCGTGTCCCGCGAGAAATAGAAGCCGGAGTTGTCGAAGTTGCCGCCGAGGTACTGGCCGAAGTCGCCGGGGTAGGGCACGGCCAGGGCCGGGTCAGGCGCGTTGGCTGCCACGAAAGCGGACTTCAAGGCCACGGTCGACAGGCCGTATTGGCGGCGGTGATCGGCGTTGCGAAAGCCGAAGTTCATCGAGCTGAAGATGCCGCTGTCCTGCGTGTACTCGCCGTCGATGGCGAAGCTCTTCTCGCTGTCGATGGTGTGGTAGCGGTTCAGGCCGCTGCGGCCGGTCAGGCGGTAGCCGGGCGTGCCGGCGGCCGCGCTGCTGGCCAGGGGCGTGGTGCCGCTGCCGGCGTTGATCCAGCTGAAGTCCGGCGCCTTCTCCAGGTCGGTGATGTCGTACTTGATGCCCTGGCCGTAGCGCGAGTAGGTCAGGCCGCGGTCCATGTCGGTGTGGCCGACGCCCTTGGTTGTGCTCAGCAGGCCCTTGAGGGTCAGCTTGTCATTGACGACCCACTTGCCATCCAGGTCCAGGAAGCCGGAGCTGGCGTACGCGCCGCTGCGGTAGAAGCCTTCGGAGTCGCCGGCGTACTGGGCCGGCAGGCCGTTCGCGTAAGAGATTTCCGCGGACTTGAGCACGCGCAGCTTGTGGCCGTAGATGGTCTCCTCTTCGACGATTACCGGGTTTTTTATGGAGGCATAGACACGCTGGCCGTTGACGTTGGTGGCCGTGGTGCCGCCCAGCGGGCCGGACTGGCCGGCCAGCATCTGGTAGATGGCGCCCATGGTCGCGCGGCCGAAGTTGGCTGCGTTCATCTTGGAGTAGAAGCCGGTCAGGCCGACTTCGGTATTGCTGGTGGGCTTGAGCTGGCCGGAGAACATGCCGCCCTTGCGGTCGCGCACACCTTCCACGAATTCGGTGGACATCGAGCCGGGCAGGCGCACGCCGTTCAAGTCCGCTGCCTTGTAGGGTGTGCCTGCCAGCGAGGCGTCGGTGATGCCCAGCATGGTGGCCGTGTTGATCTGGTCCCAGCCGGAGTTGGCGCCGTAGGCGAAGCGCGAGGCGGTGTCGCGGCGGATGTAGCGCTTCTCGGCGAAGACCTGGCCGATGAAACCCAGCGTGCTGTCTTCGTTCTTCCAGTTCAGGCTGGCGTTGAGCTGCGGGCTGGTCTTGCCGGGCAGGTCGGCGTACACAGCGCCGGCACTGACCACGCCACTGAAGCCCTTCGGACTGTCCAGGGGTTTGCGGGTCGTCACATTGATGGTGCCGGCCAAGCCGCCGTCCAGGATATTGGCCTGCGAGGTCTTGTAGACGGTGGCCGAGTTCAGCACCGACGAGGGCATCAGCGACAGGCTGGTGGAGCGGCTGCTGGAGGCCTGGTCGGACAGGTACCAGTCACCGCCAGAGACGGTGTGGCCGTTGAACAGGATCAGCGACATGTCGGGGTTGGTGCCGCGCATGGCGACCTTCTCGGCCTCGTCGTAGTCCGTGCGCACGGCCACGCCGACGACGCGCTGCAGGGAGTCGGCCAGGTTCTTGTCGGGCATCTTGCCCACGTCCACGGCCGTGATGACGTCCACGTTGGCCGAGGCGTTGCGCTTGGCGTCCAGCGAGCTTTCCAGCGAGGCGCGGATGCCCGTGATGACGACCTTCTCCAGCGCCTGCGCGTCGGCCTTGGCCTTGGCGCTGTCCGGGGCGTTGGCCTGCTGGGCCAGGGCTGCGCCCTGCAGGCTCATCAGCAGGGCGGCGAAGCCACAGGTGATGGGAGTGGGCTGGAATCTCATGGTGTTGTCCTTGCGTTGCCGAATGCAAAGATTCTTGCGACGCAAGTCACACCCCATCAGGGGCCAAGCCCGCGAAGTCGGCACCGGAGCAACACTCCGCGCATCACGGAATGACGGCGGGGCATGTACGGCGGTTATGCCCGCCGCGCCTCACCTGCGAGTCACGTCAAACGACGTGGCAGGCGACGCGCCGCCCGTCCACCTCGCGCAGCAGCGGCACCTCTTCGCTGCAGCGCGGCACGGCTAGCGGGCAGCGCTTGTGGAAGCTGCAGCCGCTCGGCGGATTCAGCGGGCTGGGCAGCTCGCCATGGATGACGATGCGCTCGCGCCGGTCGGCCTTGCGCAGCGCCGGTGTCGCGCTCATCAGCGCCCGCGTGTAGGGGTGCAGGGGTGCCGCGAACAGCCGCTTCTTCTCGCCGATCTCCACGGCTGTGCCGAGGTACATCACCATGACCTCGTCGGCCACATGCTCGACGACGCTGAGGTTGTGCGAGATGAACACATAGCCCGTGCCGAACTCGTCCTGCAGGTCCATGAAGAGGTTCAGGATCTGGGCCTGGATGGACACGTCCAGCGCGCTGACCGGCTCGTCGGCGACGACGATGCCGGGATTCAGGATCATGGCCCGCGCAATCGCGATGCGCTGGCGCTGGCCGCCCGAGAACATGTGTGGGTAGCGGCGCAGGTGCTCGGGCCGCAGGCCCACCTTGGCCGCCAGCGCCGCCACGCGCTCGCGCCGCTCCAGTGCCGTCATCGGCGTGTTGATCAGCAGCGGTTCGGCCAGCGTGGTCTCGACGGTCTTGCGCGGGTTCAGCGACGCGAACGGGTTCTGGAACACCATCTGCACTTGGCGCCGCAACGACTTCAGCGTGGCCTTGTCGGCCGTCGCGGCATCGGTGCCGCTGATCTTCAAGGCGCCGCGCGTCGGCTGCTCGATCAGCGTCAGCTGGCGCGCCAGCGTGCTCTTGCCGCAGCCCGATTCGCCGACGACGGCCAGCGTCTTCTTCGGCGCGAGGGTGAAGCTGACGCCGTTGAGCGCCTTCACCGTGGCCTTGGGGCTAAAGAGGCCGCGGCTGACGCTGTAGTGCCGGGCGAGGTCGGTCGCTTCGAGGAGGAGCTCAGACATGGGCGTGCTCCTCGACGGGGAAGAAGCAGCGCACACCGTTCTCCAGCGCCGGCCGCTCGGCCACGCAGCGCGGCTGCACGCGCGGGCAGCGCGGCGACAGCAGGCAGCCCTTGGGCTGGTCCAGCGCGCCGGGCACGATACCGGGCAGGGCCGACAGGCGCGTGGCGCCCTTGTTGTGCTCGGGAATGGCGGCGAGCAGCGCATTCGTATACGGGTGGCGCGGCGCGTCGAACAGTTCTGGCACCGGCCCGGTCTCGACGATCTGGCCGGCATACATGACGGCAATCCGCTGGGCCATTTCGGCGACGATGGCTAGGTCGTGGGTGATCATGATCAGGCCCATGCCCTGCTCGCGCTGCAGCTTCAAGAGCAGGGCCATGATCTGGGCCTGGATGGTCACGTCTAGCGCGGTGGTCGGCTCGTCGGCGATCAGCAGCTTGGGGCCGCAGGCAATCGCCATCGCGATCATCACGCGCTGGTTCATGCCGCCGGAGAGCTGGTGCGGGTAGGCGCTGGCGCGGCTGGCCGCGTCGGGGATCTCGACCAGCTCCAGCAGCTCAACGACGCGCTGCTTCGCGGCCGCGCCGCGCAGGCCCAGATGCGCCTTCAGCACCTCGGCGATCTGCGCGCCGACGGTGTAGCTGGGGTTGAGGCTGCTCAGCGCGTCCTGGAACACCATGGCCACGTCGCGGCCGATCAGCGCGCGGCGCTCGGCGGCATTGAGCTTCAGCAGGTCGCGACCCTGGAATTCCAGCGCGTCCGCCGTGACCTTGCCCGGTGCGTCGATGAGCCCCATCAGCGCCAGCATCGTGACCGACTTGCCCGAGCCCGATTCGCCGACGATGCCCAGCAGCTCGCCCGCGTCCAGCGTCAGGTCCACGCCGTCGACGGCGGGGAAGTTGCCGAATTGGACCTTGAGGTTCCTGATGTTCAGCAAAGGCATCAGGCCACCTTCTTCAACTTCGGGTCCAGCGCATCGCGCAGGCCGTCGCCCATCAGGTTGATGGCCAGCACCGACACAAGGATGGTCAGGCCCGGCAGCGTGACGACCCAAGGCGCGCGGGTAATGTAGTCCCGCGCGGACGACAGCATGGTGCCCCACTCGGGCGTTGGCGCCTGCACGCCCAGGCCCAGGAAGCCGAGGCCCGCTGTCTCCAGGATGGCCGATGAAAACGACAGCGTCGCGTTGACGATCAGCGGCGCCATGCAGTTGGGCAGCACGGTGATGAACATCAGCCGCCACACGTGGGCGCCCGCCACGCGGCTGGCCGTCACATAGTCGCGGCCGATCTCGCCCAGGGCGGCGGCGCGCGTCAGCCGCACATAGCCTGGCAGCGCACCGATGGCGATGGCGATGACGGTGTTGACCAGGCCGGGGCCGAGGATGGTGATGACGCAGATGGCCAGCAGCAGGGCCGGCAGGGCCAGCACGATGTCCATCACGCGCATGATGGCGGGCGACAGCCAGCGCTGGAAGAAGGCCGCCAGCAGGCCCAGCAGCACGCCGGGCATGAGTGACATGACAACGGCCRCCAGGCCGATGCCCAGCGACACCCGCCCGCCATGCAGCAACCGGCTCAGCATGTCGCGGCCCAGTTCGTCGGTGCCCAGCAGGAAGCGCGAGTTGCCGCCCTCGGCCCAGATGGGCGGCGTCAACATGAAATCGCGGTATTGCTCGATGGGGTCGTGCGGCGCGATCAGCGGCGCGAGCAGGGAGGCAACGGCGATCAGCGCGAAGACGATGAGGGCAATCAGGGCGCCACGGTTGGCGGCAAAGCCGAGCCAGAACTCGCGCAGCGGGCCGGGCGGCTCGATGGCAATGACGGAAGTCGAATTCAAGCGGAAGTCCTTGACGATTCAGGCGGCGTGCCTTTTCGCGATCTGATTGCTGCCCAGAAACACGGAACCGCCAGCGCTGCCGCACCCTCTGGTATCCACAAGCTGGCGCGCCACCTCGCGCGCCATTCGTCGCGCAGATCAATGAGTTGCCCGTCCCGCTCCACGCCAATCAAACGGCCACCGGCCATGTAGTAGGTGCGGGTGATGCCCAGGTCGGCGCCTGCGCTGGGATATCCGCAGAAATCGCGTGTGCAGCTGATTCGACCGCGGCCCGCGGTTTGAAGAACGTAGCCCTTGTTTTCAGGCTGCATGACAG
>NZ_JBFULE010000121.1:0-11023 GCF_056400485.1 Roseateles sp. P5_B10 | reverse complement strand
TGCGCCCAGTGTGCCGAGCGTTGCGCGTCGGGCTGTCCCTCGCGCGAGGGGCAGCCGCGACTCAGATGCGTTGGTAATGCACCGGATCGGCGTCCTGGCCGGCCGTGGCGGCTTGGCGTGCGCGGCCACCTTTCTCGGCCCAGGTGCGCGTCCAGCGGATCTGCATGACGCGCATGACGCCCAGCATCAAAACAGCCAACACCGCGAAGACGACAAAACCCCACATATAAGTGCCCGCATGCTGCTTGGACATGCCCATCAGATTGGGCACCAGGCCGCCGCCCAGGGCGCCGATCTCGCCGATCATCGAGCCGGCCACGGCCGTGGCCGCGGGCCAGCGCAGCGGCACCAACTGGAAGAGGGCGCCATTGCCCGCGCCCAGGGCCGCGAAGCAGACGATGAGCAGCAGCGTCGTCAGCACGAGGGACCCGCTGCTCATGCCGATCAGGGCCAGCGTGATCGCGACGACGACCAGCACGAAGGTCAGCATGTTGACGCCGCCCCAGCGGTCCGACAGCCAGCCGCCCACCACGCGCACCGCCGCGCCCATGAAGGCCGCCAGCATGGTCAGCTGGCCGGCCTGCACCTTGGAGACGCCGAACTGGTCGTAGTAGTAGGTGGGCAGGAAGGTGGTGAGGCCGATGAAGCCGCCGAAGGTCACGCCGTAGATCAGGCTGAAGGCCCAGCCATCCTTCTCGAACAGGCAGGCGACGTGCTCGCGCAGCGAGGCATGCGCGTCGACATCGGGCGGCTCCTTGGCGAAGACGATCATGACCAGCATTGGCACCAGGATGGCGGCCGCCGCGAAGGCATAGACCGTCTGCCAGCCATAGGCCTGGGCCAGCGGCGGCGCGACGAGCACCGACACCGCCGTGYCGACATTGCCCGCGCCCACCAGGCCCATGGCCAGGCCCTTGTACTGCGGCGGGAACCAGCCCGAGCCCAGGCTCAGCGCCACGCCGAAGCTGGCGCCGGCAATGCCCAGCAGCACGCCCATGGCCAGCAGGTCGTCATAGCTCTTCACCATGAAGAAGCCATACAGCATGGCCACGGCGATCATGCCCATCTCGACCAGCGTCGCGTTCTTGCGGCCGATGTATTGCGACAGCAGACCGAGCGGGAAGCGCATCAGCGCGCCGGCCATGATCGGGATCGACAGCATCAGCCCCTTCTGGGCCGGTGTCAGGTGATAGGTCTCGCTGATGAAGGGCGCCAGCGCGCCATTGAGCACCCAGATGCAGCAGGAGAACGCGAAGTAAAGGAAGGCGGCGAACAGYGTGGGGCTGTGGCCGGCTCGTTTGAAGTTCTGGAATGCGGACATCTTGGGCTCTATCGTGCTGGCTGCACGCGCCCACGCCAACCCACCGGTCGCGTGCCAGGGCGGCAAGGACGTGCAGCGGGAGGGTTTCCGCACCATTGCGGGAACCACGGCCGATACTTGCAAGCCTCATGCCCACCCGCCGGCAACGTCGCTGGCCTGTTTCTTGCGCCGTTTTGGGGCGTGAAGCCTGAAGCCATGCCTGATACCGCCGCTCCTACCTCGCTGCCCCTGCTGCCCTCGCTGATCTGCAGCCCTGAACCGCCGCCCCAGGTGGCCGCTTTGCAGGCCCTGGGCTGGTCTGTGTGCACCGTTTCGGAGCTTGCGCCGCCCGCCGACGGTCCGGCCGTCGGGCTGCTCTGGTGCCCGGACCGCACCGCCTTGGCGCAGCTTCTGCACTCGGAGCGGGCTTTCGGCTTGCCCGTGGTGCTGCTGTCGCCGCCGCCTCAGGGGCCCGAGCGGCAGGCTGCGCTGGCCCGCGGTGCCGTGCAATGGCTGCCGGCCGATGTGGATGCCAGCGTGCTGGSCGAGGCCTTGCTGTGGGCGCGTGATCTGACTGCCCAGCAGCAGGCCCGCGAGCTCGCCGCCCAGGCCAAGCTGGACGAGCGCAAGTGGACAGAACGTGCCAAGGGCCTGTTGATGCAGGCCCGCGGCATCGACGAGGCGGCCGCCTTCGCGCTGTTGCGCAATACCGCGATGCAGACCCAGTCCAAGTTGCCCGAGGTGGCGCGTGGTGTCGTGCACACGAGCGAGCTGGCCGAAGCGCTGGAGCGCGCCGGCGCCCAGCGCATGCTGAGCCAGCGCCTCGTCAAGCTGCAGGCCCTGCGCCAGTGGCCGCGCCTCACGCCGCCCGAGCGCCGCGAGGCCCAGGCCCTGCTGGACGCGTCGGCCGAACGCGTGGCGGCCAATCTCGCCCGGCTGGCCGAGCTGCTGCGCCACGATCTGGCCGAGGAGTTGTCTGCCGTATCGGCCGCCTGGGCTCAGCTGGACGCCGCGCTGGCCAACCGCCAGCCCGACCTCGGCCGCAGCGACCGGGCAGCCCAGCGCCTGCTGGAAAGCAGCGAGACGCTGGTCGCCCGCCTGTCCGAACGCGCCGGCCAGCGCCCGGTCGGCCTGTTGGCTCAGGTCACGCGGCTGCGCTTGTTGAGCCAGCGCCTGGCCAAGGAGGGCCTGCTCGCCCAGGTCATGCCAGGCCACGACGCCAGCGGCCTCGCCGCGGGGCTCGATGAATTCATCAAGGCCTATGACGGCGTGCGCGCCGCGCCACTCGCAGGCCCGACGCTGCAACCAGCCTTCAAGGACGTGGACGAGGCCTGGCTGCTGCTGCTGCGTGGCCTGCGCGTCGAGCAGGGCGACGCGGTGCAGCGCATGCACCAAGGCAGCGAGAGGCTGCTGCAGGCGCTGGAGGCGTTGATTCAGGCGTTGCAGGGGTCGTTGCAGTTGATCTTGGGGTGAAGCTGGGTGGGTGCTTTTGCGTAGCAGGTGTTTGCTCGTTGCATTGCCGGGAGTCCGTCCCGGCGGCCGGGTAACTTTCTTCTGCGGCGCCAGAAGAAAGTCACCAAAGAAGAGGCGCTGAACCGCACACGAGCACCACACCGCCAAGTGTGGCGCGCGAAAACTCTCACTTCCGATTTGGGCAGACGCGACCCGCTGCGCTCTCGCTGCTGTCCCTGTGACGAGCGCCACGCATCGCCACTTCACGCCGCTTAACGCCGGCTGCACGCCGGGCTTATCAATGAAGGCGGCGTCGCTCGGGCGACGTGTCGGGCAGGTGAGCGCGGCAAGTCGCGTCGCCCGAGCGACGCTGCATCGGTCTTCCTGGTGAGAACGGCGTGCAGCCGGCGTTAAGCGGGCAGGTGGTGCGATGGATGGTGAAGGTGATAGGGACAGCAGCGAGAGCGCAGCGGGTCGCTTCGTCCCGCAAAGCCGGAGGACGTTTTCGCGCGCCGCTGAGGGCGGTGACGCGATGGCGTGCGGTTCAGGGCCTCTTCTTTGGTGACTTTCTTCTGGCCCCGCAGAAGAAAGTTACCCCGCCGCCGGGCGGGACTCCCGGCAATGCCGCGAGCAGCAAGCCGCACCGCAAAAGCAACCAAGCCATATTTCCACGCCGACACAATCTGTCGATTCCCTCGATACATCCGAGCGATGCAATGCCTCCATCCGACACTGCCGAAGGAGCTGCAATGCACCACGATCACGACGCCAAGCATGACCACGACCTGGGCCTGGCCCACGACCTGAGCCGCCTGCACCAGCAGGCCTTCGAGCGGCGGACCGCGCTGCGCTGGCTGCTCGGCGCGGGCGCCGTGTCGCTCAGCGGCGCCGGCGCGATAGCGCTGACCGGTTGCGGCGGTGGCGGCAGCAGCGCGACGAGCGACTCATCGTCTTCTTCATCGGGCTCCTCCGGCGGCAGTTCCGGCACAACGACCAGCAGCTGCTCCGTCATTCCCAGCGAGACCGAAGGCCCCTACCCGGGCGACGGTTCCAACACCGCCAACGGCAGCGTCGCCAACGCGCTGGCCCTGTCGGGCATCGTGCGCAGCGACATCCGCGCCAGCATCGCCGGCGCCAGCGGCATCGCCACGGGCGTGCCGCTTCAGGTCATCATCGAGCTTGTGAACACCAATGCCTCCTGCGCCGACCTGTCTGGCTATGCCGTCTACCTCTGGCATTGCGATGCGCTGGGTCGCTATTCGATGTACTCCAGCGGCGTGACGGGCGAGAACTACCTTCGCGGCGTGCAGGCCACCGCCACTGACGGCACGGCCACCTTCCAGACCATCTACCCGGGCTGCTACTCGGGCCGCGTGCCCCACATCCACTTCGAGGTCTACCGCAGCACGACGACGGCGACCAACTGGAACAACAAGCTGCGCACCTCGCAGCTGTGCTTCCCGTCGGACTCGAACACCGCCGTCTACGCCACCAGCGGCTATGGCAACAGCGCGGCCAACAACAATGCCATCAGCCTGTCCAGCGACGGCATCTTCAGCGACGGTTATTCGACGCAGCTCGCGACGATGACGGGCTCGGTCAGTGCCGGTTATGTGGCCCGTTTGAAAGTAGGTATTGCCGCATGAGTGGAATCGAGCGCCGGGCCGCCCCTCGCCGAGCCGCATCCCCTCGAGGGATCGGTCGGTGTACCCACCGGACGAGGGGCTGACATGCATTGCCTCGTTGTCGACGATGACGCCGAGATCCGCACCAGCCTGACGGTCTATCTGGAAGGCTTTGGCTGGCGGGTCAGTGCGGCGGCCGACGGACGGGGCATGCGCCAGCAGCTGACGAGCGACCAGGTCGATGTCATCGTGCTCGATCTGATGCTGCCCGGCGAAGACGGCCTGGCGCTGCTGCGCTGGCTGTCCACGCAGGCCGATGCGCCGCCGGTGCTGATGCTGACCGCACGCGGCGACACCATGAGCCGCGTCGTCGGCCTGGAGCTCGGCGCCGACGACTACCTCGCCAAGCCCTTCGAGCCGCGCGAATTGGTCGCGCGCTTGCAGGCCCTGGTGAGGCGGGCCAACAAGGGCGGCCAGACCCTGGCCGAAGACACACGCCTGCTGCGCTTCGGCCGCTGGCGCTTCGACCGCATGACGCGCCAGCTCATCAATGCCGACGACGTCGGCATTGCCCTCTCCAGCGCCGAGTTCCGGCTCCTCGGCGCCTTCGTGCAGCGACCGGGCCGCGTGCTCAGCCGTGACCAGCTCATCGAGCTGACCCGCGCACCCGGCGTCGAGGTCAACGACCGCAGCATTGACCTGGCCGTGTCGCGCCTGCGTGCCAAGCTCGGCGACACGGCGCGCGAGCCGTCGCTGATCCGCACCGTGCGCGGCGAGGGCTATCTTTTTGATGCCGAGGTGAGCCCGTGCTGAAGCCATGGAAAGACTGGGATCGCCTGGGTCTGCGGCTGTTCCTTTTGATGTGGGCCGCGTTGGCGCTGAGCCATCTGGCGGCCTGGAGCCTCGTGGCGCAGACGCTGCACGGGCCGGGCATGGACGGGCGCCCCGGGCCACCCCCGATGCATGCCAACAGAGGCCCGATTTCTCCGCCGGCTGGTGGCTTTGACGACGCCGGCCCGCCACCGCGCGGTGAACACGTCGCCCGCGTGCCCACCTTCCCGTCGCTGCCGCCCAGCTTGCCCTGGCGCTCCAGCCTGCTGGATTACGGTGTGCGCCTGCTCGTCATCGCGTTGGCGGCTTGGTGGGGTTCGCGCTGGCTGGCCCAGCCTGTGCGCCGCCTCGTTGCCGCGGCGCAGGGGCTGACGCCGGCGCTCGCCCAGGGCCGCCCGGCGCCCGCGCTCGATGAGGCAGACGGCACGCGCGAGGTGCGTGACGCCGCGGCCGTGTTCAACCGCATGGCGGCCGAGCTGAGCGGCCAGTTCGAGGAACGCGGCCTGATGATCGCGGCCATCTCCCACGACCTGCGCACGCCGCTGACGCGCATGCGGCTGCGGCTGGAGACGGGCGAGGTGGAAGCCGGCGTGCGCGAGCGCTGCGTGGAGGACATCCGCGAGATGAACCGGCTGGTGGAGAGCGTCATCGAGGTGTTCCGTCCCGCCGAGGCGGCCGAGGCCCAGCGCGTCGATCTGTCGGCCCTGGCCCAGTCCGCTGTCGACGACCTGGCCGAGACGGGCGCCACTGTCAGTTTCACCGGCCCGCCGGCTGTCGTGCGAGCCGATCCGGTCGCCCTGCGTCGCGTGGTCGACAACCTCGTCGGCAATGCGCTGCGCTATGCCGGCCAGGCTGAGGTCAGCGTCGATCTGTCGGCCGGTGTGACGCGGCTGGTGGTGGAAGACAACGGCCCCGGCATCCCGGAAGCCGAGCTGGAGCGCGTGCGCCAGCCCTTCCGCCGCGTCGAGGGCTCGCGCAATCGCCAAACCGGCGGCACGGGGCTGGGCCTGTACATCGCTCAGCAACTGGTGCGCCGGCAGGGCGCATTGCTGGTGCTCAGCAACCGGCCAGAAGGTGGGTTGCGCGTGGAAGTCGTCTTCTAGGCGCCTCGCGCATAGCGCGCCGGTGGCTGGCCCACGTGGCGCGTGAAGGCCACGCTGAAGGTGCTGGCCGAGCTGTAGCCGACGCGCTCGGCCACGTCGGCCACGCCCAGGCTCTCGTCGCGCAGCAGCCGCCGCGCCAGAGCCATGCGCCAGGCCAGCAGATAGCTCATCGGCGCGACGCCCACCGCGCGGTTGAAGCGTTCGAAGAAGGCTGAGCGCGACAGGGCCGCCTCCCTGGCCAGTGAGGTGACGGTCCAGGGCTGGGCCGGCGCTTCGTGCAATCGGCGCAGCGCGGCGGCCAGGCGCACGTCGGCCAGGCCGCGCACCAGGCCCGGCGACGCGGCGGTGCCGGCCGCACAGCGCAGGGCCTCGATGAGCAACACCTCCAGCAGCCGCGCCAGCACCTCGTCGCGCGCCGGCCGCTCGGCGCCGGTTTCGTCGATGAGCAGCCGTACCAGCGCCGTCAACCGCGGCTCGCCGCGCACATGCATCAGCTGGGGAAGCAGCGGGACCAGCAAGGCCGCATCCGGCGAGCCGAAGCTGCAATGCCCCACCAGCAGCCGCACGTCGGCTGGGACGTCCGCGTTGCCGACGCGGTAGCTGCCGTCCGCCAGCCGCTCGGGCAGTGTCAGGGGCAAGTCCGCCGCCGCCGGGCCGGCGCTGCTGGTCGTGAAGGGCAGCGCTGCGGGCACGAGGGCGAAGTCGCCGGCTTGCAGGTCCAGCGGCGGTTGCCCGTCGACCGTGAGGCGGCACGCGCCTTCCAGCACGACGGCATAGAAAGGCAGGCCGGCGTCCGTGCGGCGCACCCGCCAGTCGCCCGCACCGGCAACCACCTTGGAAAAGCGTGCGCCGGGCTGCAGGAGACCGACGACTTCGGCGAGGGGATCGGTCACGACAGGACGTTTGCCAATGTTTTGCGGACTTTTGATTGTAGGCAGTCCTGCTGCGTCGCCCTATCGTGGCGCATCCCCCAACCCCCAGGAGTTCCCCATGAAAACCGTGCTCATCACCGGCTGCTCGTCCGGCTTTGGCCTCGAAACCGCACGCCATTTCATCGACCAGGGCTGGCAGGTCATCGCGACGATGCGCACGCCGCGCGACGATCTGCTGCCGCGCAGCGAACGCCTGCGCGTGCTGCCTCTGGACGTGACCGACGCCGCCAGCATCCGCTACTGCGTGGACGCGGCGGGTCCCGTCGACGTGCTGGTCAACAACGCCGGCATCGGCCTGCTGGGCGCGCTGGAAGGCATCCCGATGGCACAGGTGCGCGAGATCTTCGAGGCCAATACCTTCGGCACGATGGCGATGACTCAAGCCCTGTTGCCGCAGATGCGCCAGCGCCGCTCGGGCGTCGTCATCAACGTCACGTCCAGCGTGACGCTGAAGGCGTTGCCGCTACTGGCCGTCTACACGGCGAGCAAGGCGGCGGTGAATGCGTTCACCGAGTCGCTGGCGCTGGAGCTGCATCCCTTCGGCATCCGCGCCTGCGTCGTGCTGCCGGGCCGCTCGCCCACCACCCGTTTCGCCGAGAACGCGCGCTCGCGCATGCAGGGCAGCATTCCCGAGGCCTATGCGGAGCTGGCCGAGCGTGTGTTTGCCAGCTGGGCGCAACAGCCGGCGGGCGAGGTCACGCATGGGCAGGATGTGGCCCTGGCTGTGTGGCGCGCGGCCACGGACCCCAGCTGCCCGATGCGCCTGCCCGCAGGTGCCGACGCGGTGGCGTTGGCGGCCTGACGGCTCAGGCGGCCGGGGCGAGGCGCGGCGTCAGGCCTCGCGACGCGCAGAAGTCACGGTAGCCGGCGATCACGTCGGCCGTCGTGATGTGCCGTTGCACCGTGCCGTCGGCCGCCACGTAGTCCACGTCGCCACGCACGATGACATGCAGCACCAGCACCTCGTCGCCGACCGCCTCCCAGCTGTCGACATTGCCGACGGGCTCGAAGACATAGTCGCCGGCGCCGATGACGCGGCCGTCGTCCAGGCGGCGCTGGCCCTGCAGGTTCAGGCCGTGCACCTCGCCGTGGTGGCGGTGCAGCGTCAACTTCGTTCCAGGCGTGAGCCGCATCAGCTCCACCCAGCCGCCATCGGCAAGGAATTGCAGCGGCAGCGACCACTTGCCCGGGCCTTCGGGGATCCAGGCGTCCAGGCCGGCGCGCTGCAATGCTGCGTCGACATGGGGCCGGACATGGGGTTGCAGGCCGTCGAAGGGTGTCGTCATCGCGCTCATGGCAATCTCCTGTGTTGCAGGGCGCTAGAGTGCCGGCTTGCATGGCTCCACAAAAGAGCCAAATTGAAGAGAAGACATGGAGCCAAGCCTGGAACTCGATCTGCAGCTCGCCGCGCGCGGTTCGCGCCTGGCCAGCCTGCATGCGGCGCTGCGTGACGCCATCGCCAGCGGGCGCCTTGCACCTGGGCTGCGCCTGCCGTCGTCACGCGAGCTGGCGGCGCAGGTGGGCGTGTCACGCAACACCGCGGTGGCCGCCTATGAGTTGCTGGCGTCCGAGGGCTGGCTGGAGTCGCGCGGCGCGGGCGGCAGCTTTGTGGCCGAGCTGCCGCGGGCCGCGGTGGGCGTTTCGGACCGCGCCAGCGTCGCGCCCTGGGCCGACAGCCGCTGGCTGCGCGGCGAGAGTGGCGGGTGGCCGGCAGCGCTCACCAGCGGCCCGGCACCGGCCTATCACTTCAAGACCGGCATGCCGGACACGGCGAGCTTTCCTTTTGACGTGCTGCGCCGCCTGCAGACGCGCGCGCTGCAGGCCGCCGCGCGCGAGCCGGCAAGCTACCCGCCGGCGCAGGGCCTGCCGGCGCTGCGGGCCGCCATCGCGGGCCATGTGTCGTCGTCCCGCGCGGTGGCTTGCACGGCGGACGACGTGGTCATCACGGCCGGGGCGCAGCAGGCCTTCGACCTGATCGCGCGCGTGCTGGTCACGCCGGGTCAGACGCTGGCCRCTGTCGAGAACCCAGGCTACCCGCCGCTGCGCGCGGCCCTGCTGGCTGCGGGGGCGAGGCTCGCGCCGATACCGCTGGACGCTGAAGGGCTGGTCGTGAGCGCCCTGCCGACGGAGACACGCATCGTCTGCGTGACGCCGTCGCACCAGGCGCCGCTGGGCATGGCGATGTCGCTGCCGCGCCGGCGCGACCTGCTGAACTGGGCCGCCGCGCACCAGGCCGTCGTCATCGAGGACGACTACGACGGCGAGTTCCGCTTCACGTCGCGGCCCTTGGACGCCTTGAAGACGCTGGACCGCGATGGCCGCGTCTTCTATGTCGGTACCTTGTCCAAGAGCATGCTGCCGGCGCTGCGCCTGGGCTATGTCGTCGCTCCCGCCTGGGCACGCGAGGCGCTGGTGGCAGCCAAGCATGCGGCGGGTTTTGGCACGCCGGCGCTGACGCAGGCGGCCGTGGCCGACTTCATCGCCGAGGGCCATCTGCTGCGGCATGTGCGCCGCATGCGGGGCGAGTACGCCGAGCGGCGCCGCGTGCTGGAGCAGATGCTCAAGCGCCATATGGGCGATCGGGTGGAAATCTTCTCCGCCATTGCGGGCCTGCACCTGGCCGTGGCGCTGCCCGGCGTCGATGCCGACGAGCTGACGCGTCGCGCCTGGGCCGCCGGCGTCGGCGTCGAGCCGCTGAGCCGCTACTGGCTGGGCGCGGGCGGTGTGCAGGGGCTGGTGCTGGGCTACGGCAGCGTCACGGCGGCGCGCATTCCCGAGGCCGTGCGGCGCCTCGCAAAAGCGCTTGGCACCCTCTGAATCGCTGAACTTGGCTCTGTGACCGGGCGACCGGACTGCCTAGGCTGCAGGCCTGGCAAATCACGGAGCACACGATGGCCCACTTCATGTGCCGCACCTGCGGCACCGAACACGACGACAGCGCCCAGCCGCCGGGGCTGTGCCGCATCTGCAGCGACGAGCGCCAGTACGTCGGCTGGCAAGGGCAGGTCTGGACGACACATGACGAGCTGGCCACCCTCCACCGCAACCGGCTGGAGATGGATCACGCGCTGTTCGGCATCGGTGTCACGCCGGGCTTCGCGATTCCGCAGCGGGCGCTGCACCTGCCCGACGCAGGTGTGTTGTGGGAGAGCACGGCCCTCGTCACAGAGGAGGCGGTGGCTGAGCTGAAGCGGCGCGGTGGCGTGGAGCGCATCGCGATCTCCCACCCGCACTTCTATTCGGCCATGGTGCGCTGGAGCGAGGCGTTGGGCGGCGTGCCGATCTTCGTGCACGAGAACGACCGCGAGTGGGTGGCGCGCTGTTCGCGCTGGGTGGAGTTTTGGCGCGGCGACACGCTGGACCTGGGCCGCGGCGCGACGCTGTTGCGTTGCCCGGGGCACTTCCCGGGCAGCACGGTGCTGCACTGGTCTGGTGGCGGAAAGTCGCTGTTGCTGGCGGGTGATGCGCTGCATGTGGCGCAGGACCGGCGGCATGTCAGCTTCATGTACAGCGTGCCCAACCATGTGCCGGCAAGGCCGGCGTTGGTGAGGGAGACGCAGGCGAGGCTGCGGGGTGTTCAGTTTGACGACGTGTATGGGTTCACGTGGGGGCTGAACATCATTGGCGGCGCGAGGGCGGCGGTGGATGCGTCGTTTGAGCGGTACTTTGAAGTGGTAGGTGGGTAGGTAGTTGGTTGGATGCTTTGCGCAGCGGGTGTTTGCTCGGTGCATTGCCGGGAGTCCCGCCCGGCAGCGGGGTAACTTTCTTCTGCGGGGCCAG
>NZ_JBFULE010000120.1:0-11078 GCF_056400485.1 Roseateles sp. P5_B10 | reverse complement strand
GGTGGGCATGGTCGCCTTCGACGGCCAGGCGCACGACACCTACTTCGTCGTCGCGCATTTCCACTACGTGCTGATCGGCGGCATGCTGTTCCCGCTGTTCGCCGGCTTCTACTACTGGACGCCGATGATCAACGGCCAGCAGTTGTCGGAGCGGCTCGGGCGCTGGGTGTTCTGGCTCAGCTTCGTCGGCGTGCACGTCTGTTTCCTGCCCATGCACCTGACCGGGCTGATGGGCATGCCGCGGCGGGTCAACACCTATCTGCCGGACCGTGCCTGGGACCTGCCGAACCTGGTCTCCACCGTGGGCGCCTTCATCATGGCCGCGGGAGCGCTGCTGTTCGTCATCGACGCGGTGCGCTGCTACGCCCGTGGCGGCAGCAGCGGCAATGCCCGCAATGCGTTCCATGGGGGCACACTGGAATGGCTGTCGGCGGGCAACTACGGCGTGCGCTCCATCCCGGTGGTCAACGACCTGGAGCCGTTGTGGGCCGACCCCCAACTGGCCAACGACGCGCAAGCCGGGCGCTACTTCCTGCCCAACACGGCCACCGGCCAGCGCGAGACGCTCGTCACCAGCCCCGCCCGCGCCGAGCCGCAGTACGTGCAGATCATGCCGGGGCCATCGTGGTGGCCGCTGCTGTCGGCGCTGTTCACGGCCGGCTTCTTCCTGCTGCTGACGGTGAAGGCCATGACGCTGAGCGCCGTCTGCGGCGTGCTGACCGTGATCTGCCTGATGCGCTGGGTGTGGAGCAACGACCGGCACCTGCCGCCGCAGCAGAGCCAGGTCGACGCTGGCGCCGGCATCCTGCTGCCGACCTATGTGGCCGGGCCGCAGGCGCACGGCTGGTGGGCCGCGGTGCTGCTCGACATCGTGCTCGGGACGATCTTCCTGATGGCGATGTTCGGCTACCTCTACCTGTACGCCGCGCATCCCGACTGGTGGCTGCTCAACGCGCCGCGCGGCGCGCTGGTTCCCGGCCTGTTGCTGCTGGGTGCGTCGGCGGGCCTTGCCTATGCTGCCCGGCCGCTGATGGCGAGGCTCGAGCGCGGCAGCGGCGCCAGCGCCGTGTTGATGAGCTTCAGCGCGGCGTGCCTGGCCGCCGCGCTGGCCGTGGACGTGCTCGACTGGTGGCACGCCGGGCTGCGCGGCGATGCCAGCGGCCAGGGCGCTTCGGTCTACGCGATGCTGGCCTGGCACGGCAGCGTCGTGGCGGCCGTGGTGCTGGCGGCGTTCTTCTACGCACTGCGCTGGATGCGCGGCCTGGCACCACGCCCAGCCAACAAGACGCTGGAGGCATTGCGCCTGCTGTTCATCTACGCCGCACTGGAGGGTGCCGCCGGCCTGCTGCTGCCGCGGCTGCTGCCGTGGGGCGGTGCGTGAATCGCGCTCTCAGGCCACCTTCACCACCGTCTTGCCGAAGTTGCCGCCCTGCAGCAGCCGCGCCAGCGCGGCCGGTGCCTGCTCCAGCCCGTCGACGATGTCCTCGCGCAGCGTGATGCGCCCTGAATCCAGCCAGGCGCCCATCTCGCGGCGGAAGGCGTCGAAGCGCTCGCCGTAGTGATCCAGGATGATGAAACCCTGCATGCGGATGCGCTTGGCCAGCAGCGTGGCGACGAGGCCAGGCAGGCGGTCGGGACCGGTGGGCGGCGCGGCGTCGTTGTAGTGCGAGATGAAGCCGCAGACCGGCACGCGGGCGTGCAGGTTGAGCAGCGGCAGCACGGCGTCAAATACTTCACCGCCGACGTTCTCGAAATAGACGTCGATGCCTTGCGGGCAGGCCTCGGCCAACCGCGCGGCGAGGTCGGGGGCGTGGCGATCCAGGCAGGCATCGAAGCCCAGCATCTCGACGGCGTGGCGGCATTTGTCGGCGCCGCCGGCAATGCCGACCACGCGGGCGCCCTTCAACTTGGCCAACTGGCCGACGACAGCGCCGACCGCACCCGTGGCCGCGGCGACGACGACGGTCTCGCCCGGCTTGGGCTGGCCGATGTCCAGCAGCCCGACATAGGCCGTGAAGCCCGGCATGCCCAGGCCACCCAGTGCGTGCGACGGTTGCGTCACGTCGCCCAGAGCCAGCAGGTCGCTGCCGTCGCTCACGGCGTATTCCTGCCAGCCCGCGTTGGCCAGCACCAGCTCGCCTTGCTTGAACTTCGCATGGCGTGACGCGACGACGCGGCTGACTGTGCCGCCCACCATGACGCCGCCCAGCGGCACCGGCGGTGCATAGCCRGGCCCCACCGGCGCCATCAGGTTGCGCATATACGGGTCGACTGACAGGTAGAGCGTGCGCAGCAGCACCTGGCCGTCGGCGGGTTCGGGCACGGGCTGGGTGTCGAGGCGGAAGTGCTCCGGCCCGGGCAGGCCTTGCGGGTAGGCGGCGAGCGTGAGGCGGCRGTTCATTGCGCACCTCGGGCGACGGCGCGCGGACCATGGCGCAGCGTCAGCAGCGTGCCCAGCGTCAACGCAACGACAGCGAAGGCCGGGCCGCCCAGCGCGCCGATGCGATCCACCAGCACGCCGCCGCCGATGGCGCCGCTGGCTATGGCGATCTGGAAGGCCGCCACCAGCAGCCCGCCTGCGCCTTCGGCCTGGTCGGGCGCGGCGCGCACGATCCAGGTCTGGAAGCCCACCGGGAAGGCGCCGAACGCAAAACCCCACAGCGTGATGGCCACGGCGGTGACGGCGGCCGATTGGCCGGCCACCAGCAGACAGGCCGCCAGCACTGCGATCAACACGCCGCCGAACACGATGGCGTGGCGCTCGCTGCGCCCGGCCAGCCAGCCGCCGGCGAAGTTGCCGAAGAAGCCGCCGATGCCATAGCCCAGCAGCACGCCCGAGATGGCGCCGACCGACAGGTGCGTGACCTGCTCCATCAGCGGGCGGATGTAGGTGAAGCCGGCAAAGTGACCGGAGATGACGAGCAGCACCGCCAGCAGCGCCACGCGCACCGGCGGGCGGCGCAGCAGTTCGGCCAGCACGCGCAGGTTGGGCTTGTCGCGCGGCGGCAGGGCCGGCAGCGTGGCGGCCTGTACGGCCAGCGTGACGAGGCTGACCACGCCCGCCGCGATGAAGGCGCTGCGCCAGCCCCACACGTCGCCCATCCACGCGCCCACCGGCGCGGCGCAGACGGTGGCGACCGACACGCCGGTCAGGATCACCGACATCGCGCGGGCGAACAGGTTCTGGGGCACCAGGCGCATGGCCAGCGCCGCCGACATCGACCAGAAACCACCCAGCGCAACGCCCAGCATCACCCGCGCCACCAGCAGCGCCGCAAGGCTGCCGGCGGTGGCGGCCAGCAGATTGGACAGCACCAGCAGCGCGCTCAGGGCCAGCATGACGACGCGGCGGTCCAGCCTGCGCGTCAGCAGCGGCAACGCGGGTGCAGCCACCGCGCCGACCAGCGCCGTGGCCGTGACGGCCTGGCCGGCTGCGCCGTCGCTGATGCCGAGATCGCTGGCCATGGCCGTCAGCAGGCTGGCCGGCAGGAACTCGGCCATGACGAGGCCGAAGACGCCCATCGTCAGCGAGGCGACGGCCGGCCAGCGGGCGGTGGTGTGGGCCGGGGCGGGCGCGGCGATGGCGTGGCCACCGGGGTCGGTGGGGCAGGCAGTGCAGGAAGAGGAAGTCACGGCGGCAAGTCCCTTTGTCAGCGAGGTCTGAATGCTAGGAATAGGCTGCCGGCGATTGAATGCCAGGAACGCCGAGATGCTTGACTTTTCGTCCAGACCCGAGGGCCGCGACACCCTGACCGAGATCCTGCTGGGCCTGCGCCTGGACGGCGTCGAGTACGGCCGCTGCATCCTGCGCGCGCCCTGGGCCGTGGCCTTCCCGGCGCAGCGCTCGGCGCGTTTTCACTTCGTCGGCCACGGCGGCTGCTGGCTGCGCACCGCGGCCACCGACTGGGTGCGGCTGAACGCCGGCGACGCGGTGCTGCTGCCGCATGGCAGCTTTCATGTGCTGGCCAGCGCGCCCGACGTGCCGGCGGTGGACATCGACTCGCTGTCGCGCGTCGCCGTGTCGGAGAACATCTACCTGGTCGGCGCCGCGCCCGGCTCCGCCGCCGCGGTGGTGGACGACGCCACCGACGTGATGTTCTGCGGCGCGCTGCGCTTCAACCTCGACCCGCTGCACCCTCTCATCGCGATGATGCCGCCCGTCATGCTGGCCGGCGACCTGGCGCAGAAAGACGCGACGGTGCCCGTGCTGCTGGACGCGATGGAGCGCGAGGTGGCGCTGGACCGCATCGGCGCCTGCGGCATCCTGGCGCGGCTGGCCGACGCGCTGGCCGCCAGCATCATCCGCGCCTGGGTGGAATGCGGCTGCAGCGACGCGACGGGCTGGATCGCCGCGGTGCGCTGCCCCAAGATCGGCAAGGTCGTCGCCGCCATCCACGCCGAGCCCGAACGCGACTGGAGCCTGCCCGAGCTGGCCGACGTCATGGGCGCCTCACGCTCCAGCTTCGCCGACGCCTTCACGCGCACCATGGGCGAAAGCCCGGCCCGCTACGTCGCCAAGATCAAGATGTTCCAGGCCCGCAGATGGATCGCGCAGGACGGCATGCGCGTGGCGACGGCGGCGGACCGGCTGGGCTATGAATCGGAGGCGTCGTTCAGCCGGGCGTTCAAGCGGGTGATCGGGCATGCGCCGAGTGCGGCGCGCGGGCCGTCGCCCTGAAGCGCCGGCCCGGCGCCGCCCTCATTGCTCCCGCGCCCCCGACGGCGTCACGCCGCAGGCCATGCGACCCCCGCCGCCGCCCAGCGGCATCGGGTGGTCGGCGTGGTTGTCGCCGCCGATGTGGATCATCAGTGAGCGTGCACGCAGGTCGTCGAGCTTGAGCCGTGGCGCCAGCACGGCATGGCTGGCGCGCTCGTCGGCTTCCACCACCAGCGCGGGCAGGTCGCCCAGGTGGCCGTCGCCCCAGGGCGTGCCGTGGCGCCCGCTGCCCAGCGGGTCCAGGTGGGCACCTGCCGCCAGGCCCGCCACCGGCTGGCCGTCGCGCAGGCCCGCTGCGCAACTCGGGTTCTCGTGCACATGAAAGCCATGGCTGCCCGGCGGCAGGCCGTTCAGCGCCGGCGTGAAGACCAGGCCGTAAGCCGATTCGGTCACCACCACTTCGCCGATCGCCTGCGCCGCGCCCCGGCTGTCGATCAGGTGCATGGGCACGGTGATGGCAGCGGCCTGGACCGCGGCGACGGGAAGGGCCAGCAGCGTGGCGATGGAGAAGAAGCGCATGGTGGGTCTCCCTGACAGCGGGCCGGACACCTCGTTCAGCCCTGCCCTGACAGACGGGCTGCCGGGCACAAAGCGGACAAGGGATGTGCGGACAGGCGAGACCTGGCCGATGCGTCTACAGGCGGGGGCGCGAGGTGCCCGTCATCGGGGCGCAAGTTGCGTTGCCCCAAGATCGGCACGGTCGTCACTGCCATCCACGCCGAGCCCGAGCGCGATGGGGAGCCTGCCCGAGCTGGCCGACGTCATGGGCGCCCCGCGCTCCAGCTTTGCCGACGCCTTCACGCGCACCGTGGGCGAGAGCCCGGCCCGCTACGTCGCCAAGATCAAGATGTTTCAGGCTCGCCGCTGGATCGCCCAGGACGGCATGCGCGTGGCCACGGCGGCCGACCGGCTGGCTTAYGAGTCCGAGGCGTCATTCAGCCGGGCGTTCAAGCGGGTGATCGGGCATGCGCCCAGTGCGGGGCGGGCAGGCAAGAAAGCGGCCTGAGGTCAACGCCAGGCGCGTGCGATTTCAGCCCGTGCGACGACGCGCGATGCAGGCGATGCCCGCCAGCCCGGCCAACCACAACAGGGCCGTCTCGGGCTCCGGCACCGCCAATGCCTGTTGGGCGAATTCGAAGCTGACGGTGCCGAAGCGAGCCCCATGTGCGGCGTCGGGCGAGTACTCGTAGGCCCTGAGGTTGGCGGCGTAGATCAAGGTGCCCGGCAGCACGGCGCCATAGTCAACGGCGTCGGTGAGCCGCGTGAACCCTGCGTTGTTGACCGCCGCGGTGGCGCTGTTCAGATTGGCGTAGACGAGGGCGTCGAAGCTGGTCTGCGTGACCACCACGTTGCCCATCGTCACCGAGTAGCCGCTGAGGCCCATCCCAGCCGCGTTGGTGATGCTGAAGTAGGCCAGCGTCGCATCGATGTAGTTGCCGGTCTTGACCGTCTGGGCGAACGGGTCGAAGCGGGAGGCCTGGCCCACGACGCCGAAGTCCATYGCCAGCGTGAAGCCGATGCTGCCGGGGCTGCTGTCGGGCGTGAAGACGACCGCCGCAGCGTCCGGCGCCAGCTTCGTGTTGCCGGCAAACGGCCCGTTGTTCCAGACCGGGTGCGAGGGCAGCTGCCGCTGGGTGAAATCGAAGTTGGAGCCTGCGATGGTGCAGTTGCCGAGCGCCAGGATCTGGTCGAACGTCGCGGTCGGGCAGACCGTGGCAGACGCGGGGGCCGACAGCACCAGCGCCAAGGCTGGCGCCAGCAGCGTGGCAAGGGGACTACGCTGGCTTGTCGCAGAGGTCATGGGGCTCTCCTGATCGTGGGTTGGAGCCGCCGATGTTGCGCGCCCGTCCGACGGCGCTCCACCCACGGATGACCCACAGTCGAGCCGGGCAAGGGTCGTCGCGCCCCTGTTGGCGGGCCGAATGAGCGCTGCGGGGTGGCCACCTAAAATTCACCGCCCCAGCGTGCCGTTCAGGCGCCGTTCAACGATCCGATGACCACCACCACCCTGCTTCTGCAACTCATCGTCATCCTCGGCGTGGCCCGCGGCTGCGGCTGGTTGCTGCGTCATCTGGGCCAGCCGCAGGTGGTGGGCGAGATGGCGGCCGGCCTCGTCCTCGGCCCAGCGGTCATGGGCTTCTACGCTCCGGAGCTGCATGCCCAGCTGTTCGCCAAGCCCCTGCTGGGTGGCCTGAATGCGCTGGCCACGCTGGGCCTGGTGCTCTTCATGTTCGTCGTCGGCCTGGAGATCCGCGCGCCGGGCGGCCTGCGCTCGCAGCTGCGGTCAGCCGGTAGCGTCGGCCTGCTCAGCGTGCTGGCGCCGGCCGTCCTGGCCTTGGCCATCACGCCCGCCCTGCACCCGGGCTTGGCGCCGGCGGGCGTGGGCTTCTGGCCCTTTGCGCTGTTCATGACGGCCGCCGTGTCCATCACCGCCTTCCCCGTCATGGCCCGCATCCTCAAGGACCGCGGCATGACGCAGACGCGCTTCGGCCAGCTGGCCCTGGCGGGCGCTGCGGTCGTCGACGTGTTCGCCTGGGTGCTGCTGGCCTTTGTCGTCGCCCTTGCGGGAGTGGGTGAAGGCTATGCCGGCCTGGCCCGGATCGCCGCCGGCACGCTGGCCATCCTCGCCGTCCTCTACCTCGTCGTGCGGCCGGTCTATGCCCGCCTGCTGGCCGCCCGGGCGCCCGATGGCGAGCCCTCGCTGGGCGTGCTGGCGGCGCTGATGCTGGGCTTGCTGGGCTGTGCCGCCGCGACCGAATGGCTGCACCTGCACGCGGTGTTCGGCGCCTTCCTGTTCGGCGCCACGCTGCCGCGCGACGACCGCCTTCTGCAGTCGCTGATGCAGCGCATCGAGCCACTGTCCATCGTGCTGCTGATGCCGCTGTTCTTCGCGCTGGCGGGCCTGTCGACCACGCACGCGGCGTTCGTCGGCGGCGCCCTGGGCGCCATGCTGCTGGTGGTGGGCGTGGCGACGGTCGGCAAGCTGGTGGGCGGCTGGCTGGGCGCCCGCGTGGCCGGCCTCAATGGCGCCGAAAGCATGGCCACCGGCGCGCTGATGAACGCCCGCGGCCTGATGGAGCTCATCGTCATGAAGGTCGGCCTGGACGTCGGCCTCATCGGGCCCGACATGTTCACCATCCTGCTCATCATGGCCCTGGCCACGACGGCGATGACCAGCCCATTGATCACATTGGCGTTGCGATATCGGCGGGTCGATAACGCCAGAGCCGCCTGAGCTCGCCATGCAGATCCAGCTGAGCTCCGACGACTATCTGTCAGCGATTCGCGCCGGCTTCAAGCCTCGCCCTGCATTTGCAGTGCTCGGCATCTTGATCGTCATCCTTGCCCTGGCCGCATTGGTCTTCATGCTGGGTTCGTGGTGGCGAGGGGAAGGCTCCTGGTCTGATGTGCTGGGCGTGCTGGCAATCTGCTACTTCCCCGCCTGGTATTGGTTTTATCTGCCGTGGAAGGTGCGGCGCCTGTATGCGCAGCAGCGATCACTTCACCAGCCGGCATCGGTCGAGATTGGCGAAGCCGGCCTGCAGTTCCGGACGGTGAATGGCGAAGGCTTGATGCCCTGGGAGAACGTCTACCGATGGCGAGAAACCAAGGTGGTTTTTGTTCTCTACCAGTCTGATCTGTTGTTCAGTTTGATCCCCAAGCGGTACTTCGACTCGATGGAAGCTCAAGGTGATTTCAGGGCAATGCTGGTGCGCCAGGTGGGACCTGCGAATACGCCGCGCAAGCTGTCTTGAGGCCCGGCAGCGCCGCGCGCGCCAACCGGGCTGCGGGTGCCGAGGCGGACATGCGCCAGGCAGCGGGCTATCCGGCCCATCGCCGACTTGTTCGTTGCCAGGTGCAGTTTGTCGCCTGCCGATGCCGCTCATGGATGCGCTTTGCAAACTGCGCAGGCTGCAGCCCTTGCAAGGAACTCCCATGCGCTCTGTTCGACGATGGCCGGCCTGCTGTCGGCGGCCCTGGCCGTGCCCTGCGCCCCGGGCCGCCACACGCAGGTGCACTGCGCTCTCGCCCGGATTTGGCTGACTTATTGAACGTTGATGGCCGTGATCGTTGCCGTCGAGCCGGACCAGCCGGCTTGCGACACGATGTACAGAATGCCGTTCGGTGACAGCGCGAGATTGCCCGATGCTGGATAGCTCCAGATCGTTCGGTGTGCCGAGCGATCGATGACGTAGGTCGAGGTATTGGTACTGATGATCACGGTGTTCTTCGTGAGCAGGACCTCACTGACGAATTCCGTATCGCCAGACGCCTGGGGCGTCCAGGACCAGAGCAGCGAGCCGTCGGCTTCCGAGCGGGCCTCGAGTCGCAAGGGGTTGTTATTGGCCGCGTAGACGACGCCCGCGTCATAGGCCGGCGTCGAGGGGTAGACGCCCCTGATGGACCAGTCGACGGTCCGCGACTGGAGGTTGAAGTGCAGGAGTGAATTGCCGATCCCTCCGCCATTCAGAAAGCTGTTGGCATAGGCCGCGGCGAACACGGAGTTGGCGCCGCCGAGGACGGGGGAGCCGCCGATTTCGTAGATGTAGTTCGTGAAGGACGGATCGGCGATGCTCATCTTGAGCGCGCCGGAAACAGGGTCGAACACCTGCAGGGAGTTGCCGGTATAGGCATACACCGCGTTGGCGTCGACGGCTGGGGTCCACGCAGATTGCTGTGCGGCTCCGGCAAAGTACAACTCGGTGCCCTGCGTGCTGAATGCATACAGCCCGCCGTAGGTTCCCGCGTTGGTGTACACGCCTGAGGGCCCCACGGTGGGCGCGAGATAGTGCTCCCACTGAGATGACATGCGGGACTTGAACAGCACGGTGCCGTTGCTGGCGTCCAGGCCGAACATATAGGTCGACGATTGCTGACCGGCCGCGACATAGACGACCCCGTTGCTGACGGCCGGCGGATTGGTGGAAGGGTAGGGCAGCTCGCCGAAGCTGTAGCTCCAGACGCTGGCACCGTCATGCTCACGCCGAGCCGAAACGGCGTTGTCTCCGGCGATGTAGAAGTTGCCGCCTGCCGTGGTGACCGTGCCGAGGTTGAAGCGGCCGTTGAAATAGATGAAGGACGGCACCGTGATTTGCCAGCGGGTGTCGAACTTGTTGGCGTCGAGCGTGACCGGCACGTAACCGGTGTGGGCGGCGTTGCCCTGGAAGGTGGCCCATTCCGGTGCGCCCGCGACGGGCGAGAGCGCCGTCAGGTGATTGCCCGGCCAGGCGCCACCTGCGGCAAGGACGTTGACGCTGTAGTTCACGAACAGCGTGGACGTCGCCTGCGGCGCAGCGCAGGCCGTGTCCTGGCAGAGGCTCACCACCGCCTGCCCGGCATGGACGCCTGCCGTGGCGGAGCCGGCGGTCGAAAACTCCAGGACATAGCTGCCACCGCTGGCGGTGACTGCGACGGTCGAGCCGATCACGCCGTCCTTGTCGCTCGCCTTGGCGTAGACGGTGCCAGTGAGGCCGAGCGCCGCGCCGTCGAGCGTCACCAGCGGAGCGACCGAGGTGCCCGCCACCGTCATGCGAGTGACCTTGGCGGCAGGCTGGACAGCCAGGCGGATCTTTGCATTGGCCGAGCCGCCGGGCCCCGTCGCCGTGACGGTGAAGTCGGCGGGAGCGGTGCCGGCGGTAGGCGTGCCCGAGATGGCGCCCGTGGTGGTGTTCAACGCAAGGCCGGCCGGCAGCGCGGGTGCGACGCTGAACGACGTCACGGTGCCTGATGTGGTCGGCGCCAGCGTCGATGTCGCCTGGTCCTGCACGTAGGCCTGGGGTGCGGCGTAGGACAGCGTCGGTGCTGGCGGCGTCGGCGTGCTGCTGCCGCCCCCACCGCCACAGCCGATGGAAATTGCAGCGCAAACCAAGGCTGCGCAAAGACCCGTGGCCCTCATATCCGTCCTCCCCGTGCTTTTGATGTCGTCCCGCATGCGGGCGCGGCGATTCTAGAAGCGCCCTGGCGCAGCATTCGGGGTGGATGCCGAAGGCGCCGATGGCATTCTTCACGGCCCCCAATTGCTTGCTGATCACGCTTGCGTTGCGCTACCGGCGGCGGGTGGAGAACGCGACGACGGCTTGATGCCGTCAGGCCGCCGCCCAAAGGGCGATGGCTAGCTGTTGAGTTTCGATAGGTTGTACCCACCGAGCCGGGAGGCAGGAGGGCTGTAGCCAAGAGCGGAGTGAGGCCGTCGAGCGTTGTAGTAGGTCAGGAACGCTGGCAACCAGGCCGTGCGCTCACCGCTGTTGGCCCAGACGCGACCATAGGCCCACTCCCGCAGACACGTCTGGATGAAGCGCTCGGCCTTGCCGTTGGTCTGTGGGCAGTACGGCTTGGTGAAGCTGTGCTTGATGCCAAGCTC
>NZ_JBFULE010000119.1:0-11079 GCF_056400485.1 Roseateles sp. P5_B10 | reverse complement strand
GCCAGGTCAGGCGCACGCCGCTGTCGGAGACCTGCTCGACGCGCCACTGGCCGTCGATGACGTCGCCGCGCTTGGCACTCAGCGCCTTGTTTGGGCCGGTCAGCAAGGCAACCTCGACCGCCTTGGCGCCCTCGCCTTCAATGACGCGGCCGATCATCTGGTAGGGCGCCGGCGGCGCGACTGGGGGCGGCGGTGGTGCAGCAGCGACCGGGGCTGGCGCCGGTGGAGGCGGCGGTGGCGGCGGGGGTTGCCAGGCAGCCAGTTGGGACGCGGGGGCCTCGGCCCAGGGTTGGCGGGCGCCGTCCACCGGCGCAGGCGCGGCAGAGGTTGGCGAAGCGGTGGCAACCGGGCGACGGGCTGGCGCTGCGACCGGCGTCACGGCCTCGTCATCGGGGCGCGTCGCCACCCAGGCCGTCGCGGCCAGCGTCGCGACGAGCGCGCCGCCGAGGGCAAGTTGACGGGGCGACGTCGGCTTCATGGCGCAGCCCTTCCGTGCAGCGACCACTGCAGTTCGGCATCGACATCGGCCGCCATCGGGCTGACACGGCGCAGCTTGACCGAGTCCAGGCTCAGCGCCGGATCATGTTCGAGTGCCGCGGCAATGAAGCGCCGCACCTGGCCGTAGCTGCCGGTGACCGGCATGGTCACGCGCAGCCGCTCCAGGCCCTCGGACGTGGACAGCCGGTGCTCGGTGCGCGCGCCGTTCAGGTCCAGGCGGATGCTCAGTTCCAGCAGGTCGGCAAGGCGCTGCTGGCGGCTGCTCGATGGTGGCAGCGTGGCCTGCCATTGCTGCACGCTGACCGGCGCGGACGCTGCCGCCACGGCGGGACGGGCCTTGGCACGCAGCTCGCGGGCCTCGGTCTGCAACTTGACGGCCTGAGCGTCCCAACGCTGGCTGAGCACGACGGCGACCACGGCAAGGACCAATGCCGCCAGGCCGGCCAGGCCGGGCCAGCCGAGCGCCTTGACCGGAGCCTTGATGAAGGCGGGCCGCTTCACGAACCGCCTCCGGTCGCCACGCGGGCATTGATCTCGAAGCGCTGGCCAACCAGGCCCGTCTCGGCGGCCGAGAAGCGCGACAGCACGACCTGGCGCCAGCCCGGCGTCGTGCCAAGCTGCTCGGCCAGCTGCAGGGCCAATAACTTGTCGGGCGTCAGGCCTTCCAGGCGCAACTCGCCGCGGCCGGCGTTGGCGTCCATGCCCAGCCAAGCGATGGTCTTGGCCTCAGCGCCCGCGGTCTCGACACGGGTCAGCAGTGGCTCCCAGGGCATGGCCAGCAAGGCGCGGGCTTCATTGGCCGAGCGGTTCTCGGCCGGTTCGGCGCGGCCGCGCGCGGCGGGCTTGGGTACCGATGCCGGGCGCAGCGTGGCGACGCGGTCGCGCGCGGCCTGGGCGACGTCGAGGCCGCGATGGCTGTCGACGGCACTCCATGCGGCCGTGGCCAGCACCAGAGCGCCGGTTGCGGCCAGCGGCCAGGCCAAGGGCGAGCGGCCACTGCGCGGCAGGAAATCAGGCTGCGGCGTGACGGGGCCGGGCTGGGGAATGAGTTCGTCGGCGGGCGTGCCGACGGCGAGAGGCGCGTCGCCACCGAGATCGGCGATCTGCTGTACGCGGCGCGACTGCAGGCCGGTGACATGGCCGCGGTCGAGCTGGATGACGACCGAAACATCGCCCTCATGCCAGACCGCACGGCCCGAGCCGGCGCGCGTCGCGGCCGGCAGCGAGGCCAGCCAAGCAGCCCAGGCCGGCCGCACGGCGGCGAGGCGCACGTTCGCAGTCTCGGCCTGGGTGCGCAGTGCGGCCAGGTCCAGCCCATGCAGAGCGGACGCGCCAGCCGTCTCGCCCAGCTTCCAGGGTGCAATCGCAAAGCGTTGCGCAGCGCTGCCGAAGTAATGGGCGAACTGCTGCTGGGCATAGGCCTGCACGGCGTCCAGATCGGCCAGCGGCAAGCCCGGCTCGGTGACCAGCTCGTGCAGGGCACGCGCGCTGACGACCACCTCCACGGCCGTGCCCGGCAGATCGCGGCACCAGGCCGCGAACTCGTCCCCGCCGGGCGTGACGAAGAGCCGCCGCGGCTTGGCCAGGCGTGCGGCGATTTGCCGGCGCAGGCGCTCACTCATCGAGGGTGACACGTTCCAGCTCCTCGAAAGTGGTGTCGCCGCGGCAGACCGCCGCCAGCGCCATCTCGCGCAGCGACTTCATGCCGCGGGCCTTGGCGGCCGCCTTGATCTCGGACATCGGCGCGCGCGCGGCAATCAGGTCGCGCAGGCCGTCGTCGAGCTTGAGCAACTCAGCCACCGCGCGCCGGCCTTTGTAGCCGGTGCCGCGGCAGTGGCCGCAGCCCTCGCCCTTCAGGAAGTTGCCGTTGATGACGCCATGTCTTGTCAGGGTCGCGGCATCGGGCGTGAACGGCCGGGCGCAATGCTTGCACGTCAGGCGAACGAGCCGCTGGGCCAGCACGGCGTTCAGCGCCGAGACCACGTTGTAGAGATCCAGCCCCATGTGCATGAAGCGGCCGATGACATCAAACGCGTTGTTCGCATGCACGGTACTGAACACCAGATGGCCCGTCAGCGCGGCCTGCACGGCGATCTGCGCCGTCTCGGCGTCACGGATCTCGCCGACCATGACGCGGTCGGGGTCGTGGCGCAGGATGGAGCGCAGGCCGCGCGAGAAGGTCAGGCCCTTCTTCTCGTTGACCGGGATCTGCACCACGCCGCTGAGCTGGTACTCGACCGGGTCTTCAATCGTGATGATCTTGTCGGCGCCGGTGTGGATCTCGGCCAGCGTCGCATACAGCGTCGTCGTCTTGCCGGAGCCGGTGGGGCCGGTCACCAGCAGCATGCCGTGGGGCTGGCGGGCCTGGTGGCGGATGGCGGCGCGCTCGTCGTCGCCAAAGCCCAGCGAATCGAGCGTCAGCGCGCCGGCGCGGGCGATGGCGGCGCGGTCCAGGATGCGGATGACGGCGTCCTCGCCGAACACGCTGGGCATGATGCTCAGGCGGAAGTCGATCTCGCGGCCCTGCACGCGCAATTTGAAGCGACCGTCCTGCGGCAGGCGGCGCTCGCCGATGTCGAGTTCGGCCATGACCTTGAGGCGCGACACCAGCTGCTCGGCCACCTGCGGGCTCTCGACCTGGCGCACCACGGCCATGACGCCATCAACACGGAAGCGGATCATCGCGCCGCGGGCCGTGCATTCGATGTGGATGTCCGACGCCGTGTCCTGCAGCGCGTCGTAGATGGTGGCGTTGAGCAGGCGCACGACGGGGCTGGCCTGCTCGCTCAGCGCCAGCGCCGACAGCTCCTCGGTGTGGTCTTCAATGGTGGTCAGCGCATCCTCGACGTCAGACAGCGCGCGGAAGTCGGCCTCGCCGGCGCCCAGGAAATGGGTCACCGCTTCGGTCGACGCACGCTGCCRACCCACCGGCGCATTCAGCCGCGACTCGACGCTCTGCAGCAGCATCGCGTCCTCATCGCGCTCGGCAAGCAGCACGCGCCTGTCGTCGGCGCCCACGGCCAGCACGGCACGCCAGCGCTGGGCCTGGGCTTGCGGCCACTGCTCGAAGTCCAGGTGCCAGGGGCCTTGCTCGGCCGGCAGCCAATCCGCCAGTGAAGTCGTCATTGGACCTGCTCCACCAGCTGGAAGATCGGCAAGTACATCAGCACGATGATCCCGCCGATCAGCACGCCCATGATCAGCATCAGCGCCGGGTTGACGAGGCGGGACAGCAGGTCGGTCAGCCGCGCTGCCTCTTCGTCGTGGAAGGCGGCGGCGCGCTCCAGCATGGCCGCCACCTCGCCGCTGCGCTCACCCACGCGCAGCATGCGTCGGGCCACCGGCGTGGCCAGGTCCTGCGAGTCAAAGGCGGCCGACAGCCGCTCGCCGCGCTCGATCTGCGCCGCTGCAGCCTGCACGGCAGCGCGCCAGGGTGCCGCGACCACGTCGACCACGATGCGCAGCGCCGCCAGCGCCGGCACGCCCGAGGCCAGCAGCATGGCCAGCGACCGATACAGCCGTGCCAGCGCCAGCACGCGCAGCCGCGGGCCCAGGCCGGGCAGCGTCCACAGCGCGGCCTGGGCGCGCTGGCGCACGATGGGCTGGCGCAGCAGCGTGAAGATCGCAAAGCCCACGGCTGCGATCCCGCCGATGACGAGGCCGGGATGCGCGCCGGCCGTCTGGCCGAACTCGATCAGCACACGCGAAGCCCACGGCAGGTCGGCGCTGGTCTGCTCCAGGATGCCGGCAAAGCGCGGCAGCACGTAGAGCAGCAGGAAAAGAATGACGAGGGAGCCGACACCGAGCAGCATCAGCGGATAGACCAGGGCCGCGACGAGGCGCGAGCGCAGCGCATCCACCCAGGCCAGGTAGCGTRCATGCTGGGCCAGCGCGGTCGACAGCTGGCCGGTCTTCTCGTTGGCCGCGACGATGGCGCAGATCAGCTCATCAAAGGCCTGCGGCTGCTGGCGCAGCGCGACCGACAGCGGCTGGCCCTGCTCGATCTGGGTGGTGACGGCGTCGAGCGCCGCGCGCACGCCGGGCTGGCCTTCCTTCTCGCGCAGCGTGCTCAGCGCTTCCAGCAGGGCGATGCCGGCGTCCAGCAGCACGGCCAGTTCCTGGCTGAAGAGCTGCAGGGGGAATTTGGCGTTACGGCGCCAAGGCTTCGCAACTTCGCTGGCGGCGGCCACCTCGCGCACCTCCAGCACATGCTGGGGCGATACGCCGAGCACAGCGGCCACGGCGGCGCGGTCGGGAGCCTCCACGCGCTCGGTGCTGACGGCACCGGCGCGCAGCACGCGGGTTTGGAATTGGGGCATCACCAGGACGTCAGATCGGCGTCCTCACCCTCGCCGCCGGGGCGGCCGTCCTTGCCGAAGCTCAGCAGGTCGTATTCGCCATGCTCGCCGGGGCTGCGGTATTGGTATTCGTTGCCCCAGGGGTCCTTGGGCACGGCCTTGGACAGGTAGGGGCCGGCCCACTTGGGCTCGTCGGCCGGCCGGGTGACCAGCACGGCCAGGCCCTGATCGGTGCTGGGGTAGCGGCCGACATCCAGGCGGTACTGGTCCAGCGATTTGGTCAGCGCGTCGATCTGGGCGCGGGTCGCCTTGACCTCGCTCTTGCCGATCTGGCCGAAGAACTTCGGGCCGACATAACCGGCCAGCAGGCCGATGATGACCATGACAACCAGCAGTTCAAGCAGGGTGAAGCCGCGCGGGCGGGCAGAAAAGGGGCGGGACATGGTCGGGCAGGGTACAGCGGGAGGGCGACTGTTCAACGGCGGGCGCCGCAGGGCAATCGGGATTTGACCGACCCGCATTCTCAGGGGCCGCTCACGAGGACTGGGCCAGCGTACAGGTATTGCCGGCGTTGTCCGTGCAGGGGCCTTGCCAGCGGATGCGTGTCGCCGCGGTCGGCGGCAGCGGTGCGCGGCCGTCCAGGGTCTGGCCCCGTACGCCGGTGAAGCTGGCCAGCGTCGTCCAGGTTGAGCCCTGCAGGTATTGCAGGCTGTAGCGACTGCCCGGCCGCAGGCTTCGTGTTTTGATCTGGTATTCGCCGGCGACGATGGCAAAACTGGGCGTATCGCGGAAGGGCTGGGCCAGCGGTTCGCCGACGAACAACCCCTGCCCCGGCCACTGCACCGCCTTCCAGTAGGCCTCGATGGCCGTTGCGCCGCGCCAGTACTGGTCGATGAGGACCGAGGCGCGCGAGAACTTCTGCTGCAGGTTGCAGGGCTCCTCCACCGTGCCGTAGCTGGCGGTTGCACCCGCGTCCAGCCAGGCCGTGATGGGCATCTGGCCGCCGCCCGAGGGCAGCACGCCGCCCGTTGAGGTCAGCGTGTCGGCCAGGGCACCGGCGCGGAATTGCAGCGACGACAGATTGGCGACGCTGCTCAACCCCGTCAGGTAGAACAGCATGCCGCTCTTGCTGGACAGCGCATTGGCGCTGGCCGGGCCGGCACTGTTGTCGACATAGTTCAGCGCCAGGGCGCCGCTCCAGGCCGCCGGCAGGCCGGCGAAATCGTTCCAGCGCGCGCTGCGGTCGTCGTCCGTCGTGCGCACCAGCCAGCCCTCGCCGGCTGGCCGGCTGCCATCGGCCGCAACGCCGCGGTTGATCAGCGCCTGGGCGGCCGCCAGCGTGCGTGCACCCAGCAGCATGGAGGGGCGCATCTGCAATTCGGCTTGCGGCCGGCGCGCCTCGCTGTCGTAGAGCGGCGAGGCGGCCGTGTTCGCGCAGGCCTCGGTCAATGGGCTGGGGTTGCAGTAGCGCGTGTCAAAACCGAAAGCCATCGCGCTGGTGATGCCCATGCTGCAGGCGCCAGTGACCCGGCTGGGGGCAGCCCAGGTCAGCAGCGTGGCCTGGATGCCGGCCGGCAATCTGGCATCGATGTCGGATTTCAACAACGCAAAGTCGGCCGCGGAAATCGCGTCCTGGGCTGTATTAACCCTTACGCGGATCAGATTCGCCGCCGGCACGCCACGCGCTGCCAGATAGGCGGCGCCGACGGCCTCGCTGAGGACATCACCCTCGGCCACGATGACGGCCAGGTCGGCGGGCGACAGGCCGTTGGCGGGCAGGGCCAGCGTCAAGGTCTGCCCCATGCCACCACCCCCGCCGCCGTCCCCTCCCGTGCCGCCGCCTCCGCCGCCGCAGGCACTCAGCAAGGTCATCAACAACGGCGGCAGCAAGCGGTTCAAAGAGCTCATGGGGGCCATTCTTGCAGCGCAGGTCGACCGTTAGTTGCGCACAATTTTGGTGCCTGCCCGCACCTTTCGCGGCCAGAGAACCCGGGCTTACCCCAGTGTCGTGCACCGTGGCGGGGCAATACATTTTCAGCACTCGACGCGGTTCCGGGCTCTGGTTCAGGACCGCCGGGCGGGTTGTGAGGAGACAAGACAAGCGCCAAGCGCACATGGTTGCTTCGTAACCCCGAAGACAATCCACCGGCCACCAAGGCACCCCTTGGTGGCCGTTTTCTTTGTGGGGCCGAAGGCTCCGGGGGGATGGCGATTGACCGGGCATCGAGCCCGGTCAGCATCGCCAGACGGGCCGGCTCGGGAGCGGCCCAGCGCTCGGCCCGATCAAGACACGACGGCCACGTTGCGCTCAGTGATAGAACCGAAGACATGCTGGAACTTCTGACCGTCGCCCTCGCCTCCCTGCTCGCAGGCTTCATTGACGCAGTAGCCGGCGGCGGCGGCCTGGTGCTGGTACCGGCGCTGTTCAGCACCTTCCCAAATGCTGCGCCAGCCACGCTGCTGGGCACGAACAAGGGCGCGTCCGTGTGGGGCACCGGCTGGGCGACGCTGCAATATGTGAAGCGGGTCGACCTGCCCTGGAAGCGCCTGATGCCGGCGGCGGTGCTTGCCGGCGTGGGCAGCTTCGCCGGCGCCTGGGTCCTGACCCTCGTCAGCGCCGACGGCCTGCGCAAGGCCTTGCCGCTGGTGCTGCTGGCGGTGCTGATCTACACCCTGGCCAAGAAGGACCTCGGCCGCGAGCACAAGCCGCGTTTTGCGGGCCGAGCCGAGGTGCTGGTGGCCGGCGGTATCGCGCTGGCCGTGGGCTTCTACGACGGTTTCTTCGGCCCCGGCACGGGCAGCTTCTTCGTCTTCCTGTTCGTGCGGCTGCTGGGTTACGACTTCCTGCACGCCTCGGCGACGGCCAAGCTGATGAACCTGCTGACGAATGCGTTCGCGATCGCCCTGTTCGTCAGCAAGGGCCACATCTGGTGGCAGGTCGCGGCGGTGATGGCGGTAACCAACGTGGCGGGCAGCCTGCTCGGCACCCGGCTGGCCCTGAAACATGGCGCCGGCTTCGTGCGCGGCGTCTTTGTCATCGTCGTCGGCGCTCTCATCCTCAAAACAGCCTGGGACGCCTTCTTCCGCTGATCTACCATCAAGCATTCCCTAGCGCCCTTATTCACCATGCCCGTCGATCCTCAACTGCGCAATCTGGACATCGAGATCCCGACCCAGCCCGAGGTCCTGGTCAAGCTCTCGCTGCTGATGGCAGCCGAGGACATCGACCTGCAGGCCATGTCCTCCCTGGTCGAGACCGACATGGCCCTGGCGGCCGCCGTCATGAAGGCGGTCAACTCCTCGCTGTACGGCCTGCGCGGCCGGGTGYAGACCGTGCACCAGGCGCTGACCTACCTGGGTATGCGCGAGGTCGCGGCCATCACCTTCGAGATGGGTCTGCGCGCCGCCTTCCCAGCCGCAGCCGAGCTGGAGCAAGTCTGGTCGCGCGCCTCGCAGCGTGGCCTTCTGATGGGCCGCATGGGCCAGATGCTGGGCGTCGACCCCTGGGCCGCCCACTCGGCCGGCCTGTTCGAGGAATGCGGCAAGGCGGTGCTCTATCGTCATGCGCCGACGCACTACCCGGCCATGCTGCGCGCCGCCCCCCGCGATGCCGAACTGGTGGAGCTGGAGAGGACGGCTTTTGGCGTCAGCCATGACGCACTGGGTGCGGCCCTTTGCGAGAGCTGGGGCCTGGCCCCGGCGGCTGTGGCCAGCGTGCGCTATCACGTCGAGATCCAGGCCTCGCTGACCATGCCGGAAAGCCTGGCCCGGCGCAGCGTCGCCRCCATCTCGACGGTCGCCTGGGCCCTGCTCGGCCATCCGGACCAGCTCGATGAGATTGCCAGTCAGATCGCACCCCAGGCGCAGCTGGACGAGACCCTCGTGTTGCGCGCGGCCCGCCGCGTCAACGAGCAACTGCTGGCTGCTCAAGAACACGGTCGCTGAAGCGTCCGGGCCGAGCGCCGGGCCGCTCCCAAGCCGGCCCGTTTGGCGATGTGCTTGCGGCTCGAAGCCGCAAGCATCGCCGTCCCCTCGGGGGCTGAGGCCGGACACATTACGCCCAGTGGGCGYGATGTGCCTGCCGAAGAGCTGCGGCACTGCCGCAGCGCGGTCTGCAAGACCGACCAGGTTGGCGCGCGTTCAGCGCCGCCAGACTGGGCGAGGGGCCAGTGGTTTCAGGCCGCGAGGCTGAGCCGGTCTCGCCCGGCGTGCTTGGCGATATAGAGCGCCTCGTCAGCCGCCTGCAGCAGCGCTTGTGCGCTCAGATACGGATGGGCCGGGCTGGCCGCCGCCAGGCCGACGCTCAGCGTCAAACTGCCCTGGCCATCCGGCAGGCGCAGCGCCCGMAGTTCATCCCGCAATGACTCCAGCACGCCCTGGGCCTCGGCCATGCCGAAGCCGGGCAGCAGGGCGACGAACTCCTCGCCGCCCAGGCGGGCGACGACATCGGTGTCGCGCTTGAAGCGCTCGCTCAGCAGGCTCGCGACGCGCTGCAAGGCCGTATCGCCGACGGCCGTGCCATGGATGAGGTTGAACTGCTTGAACTGGTCCAGGTCCAGCACCGCCAGCGCCAACAGGCCTCGCAGCCGCTGGGCCCGCTTGAATTCACGGCGCAGGGCCTCGTCGAAGGCGCGTTGGTTGGCGATGCCGGTCAGCGCATCGATGCGTGCGAGGCTGGCGAGCTCGCGTTGGTTGGCCTCCAGGGCGCTGTGGGCCTCCTGCAGCAGATGACGCTGCTGGGCCAGCTCGCGCCGGAGCTCGCGGGCGGCCTGGTCCTGCTGCCACAGCGAGCCGCGGGCGCGCAGCATGGCGTGGCCGATACGGTCCAGCTCGGCGGCGAGGCCGGGCGTTGGCACAGCGGCTTCGGGCGTCAGCGGCACCGGGGCCGATTCCATGGCCTCGCAGCCGGCCGCCAACCGGCGCAACGGCCGCAGCAACAGGGCCTCGATGAGGATGAGCTGGGCGGCGCTGAGCAGCAGCACCAGCCAGGCCGTGCGGGCCAGCCCCTCGGCCGGAGACTCGTAACTCCCCAGGCTCCACTCGAAGACGGCGACGATGGCAGCGGTCAGCAGGGGCACCGCGAGCGTCAACCGCAGCCGCAGCGAACCCAGCCGGCGCGTGCTGACGTGGTTCAGGGGTTCGGCAAGGGAATCGGTGCTCATCGGTGAGGCGGACTGCGGAACAAATTGTCACGGCCGCAGCGCGCCCTGTGCAGGCTGTTGTCTCGGGGTTTGTCAGGGGTCGCGACGCCTCGAGAAACCCAGGTGGCTTCGCTCCCTCAGTAGGGCACCTGATCCGACGGGTACTTCCAGAAGTCCTTCAGCAGATAGTTCATCGGCAGGTTCAGCGCCTTGTTCTTGGGCGGAATCGGCTTCATGAACCAGCGCTCGTAGATGGCGTGCGCCTCATGGCTGGTGATGAGGCGCTTCATCTCGTCGTCAACGATGGCCTTGAGCTCCGGGTCGTTCTTGGGCAGCACGATGGCCAGGGGCTCGATGGTCAGGAACTTGCCGACGACGCTGAACTTGGCCGCATCGGGCCGCGCCGAGACGATGCCGTAGAGCAGCACGTCGTCCATGACGAAGCCATCCGCCTGGCCGGCGGCCAGCATCTCCATGGCCTTGGCGTGATCGGGGGCTTCGATGATGTTGATGTGCAGGGCGCGCTCGTTGTTGGCCTGGGTGATGGACTTCAGCGGCGTCGTGCCTTTGGTGGAGACCAGCGTCTTGCCGTCGAACTGGGCCAGCTCGGCAATGCCGCTGTCAGCCCTGACGAGGTAGCGCGCACCGGTGATGTAGTGCGGCACCGTGAAGGCGACCTTCTCGCGGCGCTCGGCGTTGTTGGTCGTCGAGCCGCATTCCATGTCGGCCTTGCCCTCGGCCACCATCTGGATGCGGTTGGCCGGCGTCACCAGCAGGAATTGCGGGTTCAGCGTGCTCATCTTCAGCTTCTTGCGCACGCCTTCGGCAAGCTTGAGGCAGAGATCCACCGCATAGCCGACCGGCCGGCCATCGGGCAGCAGGTAGCTGAAGGGCACGGACGACTCGCGATGCGCCAGCACGATGCGGCCGCTGGCCTGGATGCGCTCCAGCGCCGGGCCGGCTTCGGCCGTGGCAGCAGCGCCGAGGCCGGCGGCGAAGGCGAGGAGGAGCGGCGACAGGGTTTTCATGGCTGAGCCATTGTGATCCAGACCCTTGGAACCGACCCATGCGAAGTTGGTGTCGGTTGATGCTTGCGGCCCCCGGCCCAACAAGCCGCAGCGGCATCGTTCACGATGCAGCGG
>NZ_JBFULE010000118.1:0-11120 GCF_056400485.1 Roseateles sp. P5_B10 | reverse complement strand
GGCCTGCAGATGCTGCATCTTGCAGCCGCCGCAGGCGCCGGCGTGCAGGCCGRAGTGCGGGCAGCCCGGCGTCACGCGCAGCGAGCTTTCCTTCTTGATTTCGGTGAGCTGGCCTTGCTCCCAGTTGTTCTTGCGGCGCGAGATCTGCGCCTTCACGATCTCACCCGGCAAGGCACCGTCGATGAAGACCACCTTGCCCTCGGCGTTGTGCGCCACGCCCTGCGCCTCAAGTTCGATACTTTCGACCTTGAGCCATTCCGTCGTCTGATTCATCCCCGGATTATCCGAGGTGCCGTCGAGGGCTCTAGAAGATCGAGTCCCGATCCACGCCGTGGCGCATCATGTTGCGCTTGAGCTTGGCCAGCGCCTCGATCTGGATCTGGCGGATGCGCTCGCGCGTCAGCTTGAGGCGGATGGCCAGCACGTCCAGCGTCTCCGGTTCGCGGTCCGACAGGCCGTAGCGGCCCGACAGCACCTCGCGCTCACGGTCGTTGAGGCTGGCCAGCCCGTGCTGCAGCAACTCCTCGACCTCGTGCGACAGGCGCAGGCCCATCGGGTCGATAGCCTGGTCGTCGGCCACCAGATCCAGCATGGACTCGCCGCCCTCGCCGTTGCGGTCCACCGGCGAATCCAGCGAACTCGGCAGCTCGGCATAGGCCAACAGCTCGGCCACCTCGTCGACCGGCCGGCCCAGCGCTTGGGCCACGTCCTCGGCGCGCACGCGGCCTTCGGAGCCATTGGCGCTCTGCAGGGCCTCCAGCGCGCGGCGCGCCTTCAGCACCTGGTTGAGCTCGCGCACGATGTGCACCGGCAGCCGCACCAAGCGGGCCTGGTGCATCAGCGCGCGCTCGATGCTCTGGCGTATCCACCAGCTCGAGTAGGTGGAGAAACGGAACCCGCGCTCGGGCTCGAACTTGCCGATGGCGTGCATCAGGCCGAGATTGCCCTCCTCGATGAGATCGCTCATCGGCAGGCCTCGGCCGAGGTAGTTCTTGGCGATGCTGACGACCAGGCGCAGGTTGTGCTCGATCATGGCTTGGCGCGCATCGAAATCACCCGCRCGCGCCGCAACGGCCGTGTCGAATTCCTGCTGAGGCGTCAGCAGCGGCGTGCGGCGGATGTCGCGCAGATAGGCCTGCAGCGCGTTGCCGAGCTCGACCTCGTCGCCGCCATTGCGCAGTGCCCGGCCGTCTTCTTCGCTGACGTCTGAAACCGGCTCGGCATCACCGCTGCCCCCGTTCAGCGCCGACAACATGACAGCCGGCTCGCTGCCATTGCCACCATGTCCATTGAGCTTGGGCGCAGCGCGTTTCATGACGTGATCGCTGGCCCGATGCATGACTGTTGGCTGGCCGGCTTCTCAGCGCGGCGGCAGCAGCTTGGCCGGATCGACAGGCTTGCCGAGCTTGCGCACTTCAAAGTGCAACTTGACGGTATCGCTCTCGGTGGAACCCATCTCGGCAATCCTCTGACCCTTGCGTACGGTTTGGTCCTGCTCGACCAGCATGGCCCGGTTGTGGGCATACGCTGTCAGGTAGGTGCTGTTGTGCTTGATGATGACCAAGTTGCCGTAGCCGCGCAACCCCGAACCAGCGTAAACAACGCGTCCATCGGCGACAGCCAGCACCGGGTCACCCGGCTTGCCTGCAAAGTCCAGACCCTTGTTGCGCTGCTCGTCGAAGCCGGCGCTGATGGATTGTGCGACCGGCCAACCCCAGGCCATGCTGTCGTCTTCCGATGCGGCCGGTGTGGGCGTACTGGTGGACGAAGCCGTCGGCGCACTCGCGGCAGCGACCGGCGGCTTGGCGTCCAGCGGCCGCGACTCGACCTTGGCCGTGCTGGCGATGGGCTTGGCCGTCACGGCGCTGGGGTCGACACCTGGAGGCACGACGCGCAGCACCTGCCCCACCTCGATGCGGTTGGGGTTCTCCAGGCTGTTCCATTTGGCCACGTCACGCCAGCTCTGGCCATTGTCCAGCGCGATGCGGATCAGCGCGTCACCCGGCTTGACGGTGTAGTAACCGGCTTTGCCGGCGTTCTCAGCACCCGGCAGCGGCGGCTTGGCATCGGGCGCGGAAGCCGCCGACGCGGCGGGCGCCGGCACCACCGCGGCCGTGGCGGGCTGCGGGTTGCGGTCCTCGACCGGTGCGGCACGATGCAACGACGTGCCGCAGGCGCTGAGCAGCAGCGAGGTGGTGATGGCAGTGAATAAAAGGCGCAGGCTTGAGGGCATCGTGTGGCTAGAGCACGTTGGAAGGCCGACCCGATTGTGTGGCGCGGTGCGCCGACGGCCCCGTCAGAGGACGCCGGATTTTAAGGGGACGAACAGCACGGCTTCATGCTCGTTGCGCACCCAGCGGCYGACGCCCGCCTCGACGACATGGTCGAGCACCACCAGCACCTGGCCGCGGCCGCTGGCCGCCGTCGGGGCGATGAGGCGTCCGCCAGGGGCGAGTTGCTCGGTCCAGGCGGCGGGAATGTCCTCGCCGCCCGCCGCAGCGATGATGCAGTCGAAAGGCCCGCTGGCTGCGTGGCCCAGGCGGCCATCGCCCCAGATGAGGCGCGGCACGCGCGGCAGCCCCACGCGCTGCAGATTGACTTTGGCCTTGTCGTGCAGACCCTGCAGGCGCTCGATGGAGGTGAGCTGTCGCGCCAGCAGCGCGATGACGGCTGCTTGGTAGCCGCAACCCGTGCCGATTTCCAGCACACGGCCCAGCGACCCGCGCTGACGCGCACCAGCGCCGGCCATCAGCAGGCCCAGCATGTGGGCGACCACCGAGGGCTTGGAAATGGTCTGGCCGTGGCCGATGGGCAGGGCCGTATCTTCATAGGCCTGGGCAGCCAAGGCGCTGTCGACGAATTCATGGCGCGGCACGGTGGCCATCGCGGCGAGCACATGCTCGTCGAACYTCCCCTCGGCGCGCAGCCGGTCCACCATGCGCTGGCGCACGGCGCCGCTGTCCAGCCCGGTGCCGCTGGGGCGCGCCAGCCGGGCCGCGTCCCGCGTGGCCTGATGCAGATGGCGCTGCGGCATCAGCAGTTCACGCTGCGGTGACGTGGCCGACTTCAGGCTGGCCGGGAAGCGCTTGGGTGTAGACATTCAGAGACCGAGGCGCTGCGCCCAGGCACCGAGAGACGAATGTTCGGTCAGGTCCACCTGCAGCGGCGTGATCGACACCTGGCCGTTGGCGGTGGCGTGGAAGTCCGTGCCCTCGCCGGCGTCCCGGGCGTCCCCGGCCGGGCCGATCCAGTAGATGGTCTCGCCGCGCGGGTTGATCTGCTCGATGATGCCTTCGCTGGCATGGCGCCGGCCCAGGCGCGTGATCTTGCGCGGCAGGGTGTCGGCATCGGCCCGGTTGGGGATGTTGACGTTGAGCAGGAAGCCCTGGCTTAAGCCCCCGGCAATGACCTGCTCGACGACGCTGCGCGCCACGCGGGCCGCGGCCTCCAGCTCGACCCAGCCCTTCTCGGCCTGCGAGAAGGCGATGGACGGGATGCCGAACAGATAGCCCTCGGTGGCGGCGGCGACGGTGCCGGAATACAGCGTGTCGTCTCCCATGTTGGCGCCGTTGTTGATGCCCGAGAGCACCAGGTCGGGCCGGTAGCCGAGCAGACCGGTCAGGGCGAGATGGACACCGTCGGATGGCGTGCCGCTGACATAGCGGAAACCGTTGGCGGCGCGGTGGACATTCAGCGGCCGGTTCAGCGTCAGCGAGTTGGACGTGCCGCTGGCGTTCTGCTCGGGGGCGATGACTTCGATCTCGCCCAGGCCTTCGCAGGCTTTTACCAGGGCCGCGAGGCCCGGTGCGAGGTAACCGTCGTCGTTGGAAATCAGGATGCGCATGGGGCCAATTGTAGGGAGAGCGTCACCTGCGAGACCGGGTGTAACCACCTTGATTCCTATCATCGCCAATTCACGAAATCTGGAGACGACGATGAAGGCATGGCTCTGCGAGAACCCGGTGGGCGTCGAGGCGCTGCAATGGCGTGAACTGCCCGCTCCCGCTCTGCCAGCGGGCCAGATCCGCGTGGCTATCCACGCCGCCAGCCTGAACTTTCCTGACCTGCTCATCGTGCAGAACAAGTACCAGATGAAGCCGCCCCTGCCCTTTGTGCCAGGCACGGAGTTCTCGGGCGTGGTCACCGAGGTGGGCGAAGGCGTCAAGGGCTTTGCCGTGGGCCAGCGCGTCGCGGCCTTTGGCGGCCTGGGTGGCTTTGCCACCGAGGTCTGCATCCCGGCCGTGCTGGCCATGCCGCTGCCCGAAGCTTTCAGTTTCGAGGACGCCGCGGCCTTCATCTGTACCTGTGCCACGAGCCACCACGCGCTGGTGGACCGCGCAGCTCTGAAGCCCGGCGAGACCGTGCTCATCCTGGGCGCGGCGGGTGGCGTCGGCACGGCCGCCATCCAGATCGCCAAGGCCGCCGGGGCGCGGGTCATCGCCGCGGCGGGCAGCGATGCCAAATGCCTGGCCTGCAAGGCCCTTGGCGCCGACGCGACCATCAACTACGCAACGCAGAACCTGCGTGATGAATTGAAGGCCCTGACCGAAGGCAAGGGGCCCGACGTCATCTACGACCCCGTTGGCGGCGACCTGGCCGAAGCGGCCTTCCGCTCCATCGCCTGGCGCGGCCGCTACCTCGTCATCGGTTTTGCGCAGGGCCAGATTCCGGCGCTGCCGCTGAACCTGGCGCTGCTCAAGGGCGCGTCCCTGGTCGGCGTGTTCTGGGGCGAATTCGCCAAACGCGAGCCTGGGCATAACGCCACGATGCTGGGAGAGTTGGCGGCCTGGTACGCCGCGGGCAAGATCAAGCCGGTGCTGGACCGGGTGCTGCCGATGGAGGAGTTGCCTGCCGCCTTCGCGCGCATGGCGGCCCGCGAGGTGGTCGGCAAGTTAGTTCTTACCAATTCGTGAAGCCTGAACCGGGGGCTTGGACTAGGGCGATCCACCGGAGCTTCTAGGGGGCGGTGCGCTACATTCTCGACGGTCGAATCGACAGCCGCTGCCCGCCACGCGCCATGACCGTCAAAGTTCTCATCATCGAAGACAACCCCGTTGCCCGCAGTTTCCTGTGCCGCGTGGTGCGAGAGAGCTTCAGCGACGCGATGGAGCTCACCGAAGTCGGTGACCTTGAGAACGCCCGCCGCCAGGTGGCCAAGCTTTCAGGTGGCAACCCGGAGATCAGCTTCAAGCTCATCCTCGTCGACCTGGAACTGCCCGACGGCAACGGCATGGAGTTCCTGACCGAGCTGGCGGGATCTCCGGCCATCAAGATCGTCACGACGCTGTATTCGGACGACGACCACCTCTTCCCGGCCTTGCAGTGCGGTGCCGACGGCTATCTGCTGAAGGAAGACCGCTTCGAGGTGCTGGTGGAGGAGCTGCAGCGCATCGTGCGCGGCCAGCCGCCGCTGTCACCCGCCATCGCACGCCGCCTGCTGTCTCACTTCCGTCCCGGCTCCAGTGACAGCGGCACCATGCCGCTGAACTCGGGCTTCGGCTCACTGTCGTCCTCGCACGCGGGCTTTTCCAACAGCCGCAGCGTCGCCCTGGACCCGCCGCCCGAATGGGAACGCCTGACGCCGCGCGAGAGCGAAGTGCTGACCTATCTGAGCAAGGGCTTCACGATCAAGGAGATCGCGAACCTGATGGGCATCAAGTGGTTCACCGTCAACGACCACATCAAGAGCATCTACAAGAAGCTCAACGTGTCCAGCCGTGCGGAAGCGGCGGTGCTGGCGTCAAAGCAGGGCCTGGTCTAACCAGCGGTCCATCAGCCGCTTCAGGGCGGCTCGCAATCCTTCAGATTCGCGCGACATCGCGGCGCGAAGTTCATTCGGCGTGATGCCGGCCTGCGCCAGCTCGTCGATATGGCCGATCAGCCATTGCTCGAAGCGCTCGGGCGCGACCTCGGGGTGGAACTGCAGGCCCAGGGCCCGGTTGTGCGGCGCGAACGCCTGGTGAGGGCAGACGGTCGTCGCCGCCAGTGACACCATCCCGGCCGGCAACTCGAACTGATCGCCGTGCCAGTGCAACATGGGTTGATCGCCCAGCTCGACCAACGCCGTGCCCTGCCCCGCCGCCGTCATGGTCAGCGGCGCAAAGCCGATCTCCTTGACGCCCATCGGCTTCACGCGCGCGCCCAGGGCTCGGGCCATCAGCTGCGCGCCCAGGCAGATGCCGAGCAGCGGCAGGCGTGAGTCCAGTCGTTGGCGGATCAGCCCGACCTCGTCGACCAGCCAGGGGAAACGTTCCTCGTCTTCCACGCTGATCGGCCCGCCAAGCACGACGAGCAGATCGATTGCATCAAGATCAACGGCAGCGAAGTCGTCGACGCCGGCCTCGTGATAGCGGACATCGAAACCGCGTGAAAGCAGCACGGGCTCGATGAGACCGAGGTCCTCGAAGGCGAGATGGCGCAGGGCCAGGGCGGTTTTCATCTGCGCCATCATCGCCTCTCGATCAGACAGCCGAGCGCAGCTTCACGCTCGGGAAATCCACCGGCACCGCAAACGCGACGTTCACGTAGTTGGTGAACAGGTTCAGCGCCACGTGAGCCAGGATCTCGACGATCTGGCCGTCGCCAAACCCCGCCGCGCGCACGGCTGCCACATCGGCATCACCCACCTGGCCGCGCTGCTCGACGAGTTGGAGCGCGAAGCGCAGCGCCACCGCCGTCGCCGGGTCGGCCGACTCACCAGCCTGGGCCGCGTTCATCTCGGCAGGCGTCGCGCCGGCCTTGCGGCCCAGGGCGGTATGCGCGGCCAGGCAGTACTCGCAGGCATTGCGGTCGGCCACGGCGACAGCGATCTGCTCACCAAGCTTGGCCGGGATGGCCCCGCCACCAAGAGCGCCAAAGAAGGACCACATGGCCTGCAGCGCCGCAGGCGAATTCGCCGCCGCGCGGAACATGTTCGGCGTCGCGCCAAAGGCGCCGTGGATCGCGTCCAGCGTCGCGCGGGCTGCGGCGGGGGTGTCGGTGGCAGAGACAAGGGGAACGCGGGAGGTCATGGTGTCGCCTTTCGAGGGCAGTGGATGAAGGCCTCCACTGTCGTTGCCAGGCAGGAACGATAGGTATCATTTCATCCAATAATTCAACCCATTCGTACCGTGACTGACAGCCCGCCACTGGACCGCCTGAGCCCGCTGTTCGAGCGCTTTCGCGTGCGCGCCAGCCTTTTCCACGCCGGGCCGCTGTGCGGCGTGACCCACTTCGATGCAGGGCCCGGCCGCGGTTTCCTGCATGTGATGCGCAATGGCGAGATGGAGGTGAGGCATGCCCGTGCGACCGGCCTCATCGAACGCCTGTGGGTGCGCGAACCCAGCCTGGTCTTCTACCCGCGCCCGCTGGCGCACGACTTCCACAACGCGCCGACCGAGGGCTCGGACTTCGTCTGCGCAACCCTGGACTTCGAGGCCGGCCACCCACTCGTGCAGGCGCTGCCGCCGCTGGTCGTGCTCCCGCTGGCGCAGGTGGAGGGCATTGACGCGACGCTGAAGCTGCTGTTCGGCGAATCGGAGCACGTGCGCTGTGGTCAACGCCTGCTGGCAGACCGGTTGTTCGAGGTGCTGCTGCTGCAACTGCTGCGCTGGATGCTGGACCAGCGCGACGCGGCCCTGCCCTTGGGCCTGATGCGCGGCCTGGCGGACGCGCGCCTGGCCCGGGCGCTAACGGCCCTGCATGCCCGGCCGGGCGAGGCCTGGAGCCTGGCAGCCATGGCGACCGAGGCTGGCATGTCGCGCAGCCGCTTTGCCGAGGCGTTTCGCGACGCCCTGGGCCAGACGCCCGCCGGCTATCTCGCCGACTGGCGCCTGGCCATCGTCCGCGCCGAACTGCGCGCCGGCAAGTCCTTGAAGACGCTGGCGGCCGAGCTGGGCTATGCGAATGCCTCGGCCCTGAGCCGGCTGTTCGCGCAGCGGCATGCGGGCACGTCGCCGCGGGCCTGGCTTCAGCAGCACGGGTAGTAAAGTGCCGCAGATGCATCGCGTCGGTCGCTTCGTCCTGCTCTGCCTGCTGCTCGTGCTGCTGCCCCTGCGCAGCCTGCTCGCGGCCGGCCAACTGGGCTGTGAGCCGGCACCGGTGCCCATGCAAGAGCAACACGCCGGCCATGACCACCAGAGCATGCATGGCGATGCCCACAACCACGCGGCCAAGCCCTGCAAGCTCTGCGCGCCCTGTTGCCTGGCGGCCGCGCCGCCGCCCGTGCTGACGCTGGACACGCCGCCTGCCGCACCGGCCCTGCGCGTCGCCCAGGCGCCGGCCGAGCGTTGGGCTGGCGTCGTGCCGCCACTGCCCGACCCGCCTCCCAGGGGCTGAGCTTCTCTTCTCCGCTGTTCCCACCGCTGCCAAGCGCGGCGGGCGTCTTCGCACCGCCCCGAGAGGCCCTGCATGCATCCCCTGCCCTTCGCCCGCACCTGCGGGCTCGCGCTGCTGACCGCGCTGACTGGCTGCGCCACCGCGCCCCCCGACAGCATCGCCCCCGTCTCCAGGCTGACCGAGCCACACACCGCCCAGCCACTGTCGGCCACCCTGCCCTCTGCTCACCAGATTGACGAGCGACTGCGAGAACCGCTGACGGCGGATGCCGCCGTGCAGCTCGCGCTGCAGAACAATCACGGGTTGCAGGCCCGGCTGGCACGCCTTGGTGTCACCGCTGCCGACGTCGATGCGGCCGGCCGCCTGCCCAACCCAGGCTTTCGCTTCAGCCGCCTGACGCGTGGCAGCGAGGTGGAACTGGAGCGCGGCTGGCATATCGACCTTGCGCGCCTGCTGACCCTGCCGCTGGTGCGCGCCGCCGAGCAGCGCCGCCTGCAGGCTGAGCAGCAGCAGGCCGCCGCCGACACGCTGGCCCTGGCCGCCGACACGCGCCGCGCCTGGGTACGCGCCGTCGCGGCCGAGGAGGCCCTGGCCTACCGCCGCCAGGTGCGGGAAGCCGCCGAGGCCGGCGCGGAACTCGCACGCCGCATGCAGGTCGCCGGCAACTTCAATGCCTTGGCGCGGGCCCGCGAACAAGGCTTCGAGGCCGACGCCCGACTCGCCTTGGCACGCACCGAGGCCCAGCGGCTCGCCGCACGCGAACGCCTCGTGCGCCTGCTGAGCCTGGAGGACGGCAGCGCACTGCGCCTGCCGGAGCGCCTGCCCGACCTACCAACCACGCCGCGAGAGCAAGCCGGCATCGAAGCGCAAGCCCTGGCCCAGCGCCTGGACGTGCAGGCGGCGCGGCTGACTCTGGAGCAATCCGCGCGCCAGCTTGACCTTGCTCGAATGACGCGCTGGGTGTCGATGCTGGAGCTGGGCACGGTACGCAACTCGTCCAACGAACAGCCTACCCAGCGCGGCTGGGAGGTGGCGCTGGAGCTGCCGCTCTTCGGCCCCGGCCCCCAACCGAAGGCTGAGGCGCTGGCCCGCGAAGCCGCACATGTGGCCGCGGATACAGCCATCCAGGCCCGCTCCGAGGCCCGCGAGGCGTACGGCCTCTACCGCAGCGCCTTCGATGTCGCCCGCCAGCACCGGGACGAACTGCTGCCGCTGGCCCAGCGCGTCTCCAGCGAACAGCTGCTGCGCTACAACGCCATGCTGATCGGCGTCTTCGAGCTGCTGGCCGATGCTCGCGCCCAGGTCGCCGCCGTCAGCGCCACACAGGAGGCGCTGCGCGATTTCTGGGTCGCCCAGGCCGACCTCGACCAGGCCCTTGTCGGTCGTGTCGCGCCAGCCCTGCCCCAGGCCGCCGCAGCCCCCGCCGCGGCAACCCACTGAATCCCGAGGATCCCATGCTCAATCGACGCTCCCTGCTCGCTGGCACCTCGCTGGCCGCGGTGTCCACCGTGGCGCTCGCGGCCCTGCCAGAACCCGTCATCCAGACCTCGCCCGACACGCAAGCGCCGCTGGTTCCACGCAATGGCCGCCCCTACAACCCCGTCGTCACGCTGAACGGCTGGACGGCGCCATGGCGCATGAACGCCGGCGTCAAGGAATTCCATCTCGTCGCCGAACCCGTCGTGCGCGAGATGGCGCCGGGCTTCACCGCACGCCTGTGGGGCTACAACGGCCAGAGCCCCGGGCCGACMATCGAGGTCGTCGAGGGCGACCGCGTGCGCATCTACGTGACCAACCGCCTGCCCGAGGCCACCAGCATGCACTGGCACGGCCAGCGCCTGCCCAACGGCATGGACGGTGTCACGGGCCTCACGCAGCCTCCCATCCCACCCGGCAAGACCTGGGTCTACGAGTTCATCGCCCGCCGCCCCGGCACCTTCATGTACCACCCGCATGCCGACGAGATGGTGCAGATGGCCATGGGCATGATGGGCCTGTGGATCACGCATCCCAAGGCGAAGCACCCGCAGATCGCCGACGTGGACCGCGACTACGCCTTCCTGCTCAATGCCTATGACATCGAGCCCGGCAGTGCGACACCGAAGGTCATGACCATGCTGGACTTCAACCTGTGGAGCTGGAACAGCCGCATCTTTCCGGGTATCGCGCCGCTCGTCGCGCGCCAGGGCGACCGCGTGCGCATCCGCATCGGCAACTTGACGATGACCAACCATCCCATGCACATCCATGGTCATGAGTTCGAGGTCACCGGCACCGACGGCGGCCCGGTGCCACGCACGGCGCGCTGGCCCGAAGTGACAACCGACATCGCGGTCGGCCAGATGCGCCAGATCGAGTTCATCGCCGACGAGGAAGGCGACTGGGCCTTCCACTGCCACAAGGCTCACCACACGATGAACGCGATGGGACATGACGTGCCAACCATGCTGGGTGTGGATGCGAGCGACCTGGAGGCCAAGATCCGCAAGCTGGTGCCGGGCTATATGGCCATGGGCCACAGCGGCATGCACGAGATGACGGAGATGAGCATGCCGGGGCCGGAGAACACCGCGCCCATGATGGCCGGGGACGGGCCTTTCGGATCGATAGCGATGGGTGGCATGTTCAGCGTGCTCAAGGTCAGGCGCGGACTGAAGCGGGGCGACTACAGCGACCCGGGCTGGTTCCCGCACCCCGCCGGCACGCTGGCGCGCGAAGTGGGTGACGCGCCGCCAGCGGCCACGGCGCCCGGCGCGGCCCCCCAGGATGCCCAGGTGCAGGTGCGCAAGCCCGGAGGGCACCAC
>NZ_JBFULE010000117.1:0-11207 GCF_056400485.1 Roseateles sp. P5_B10 | reverse complement strand
AAGGCACGCTGCTGCAGTCTGGCCAGAGCGTCACCTTCCAGGCCGGCATGGGCCGGGCGCTGGAATGGACGCGCATCGGCATCTCCAACGACCGCAACCAGCAGCTGTATCTGGACTTGAACCCGTTGGGCCGGCCAGCGATCTGCGGAGCAGACGCACGAAAAGGCGCTTGCTGAGTGGTGCCCCTCGCCCAGCCTTGCCGCGCTGGACGCGGGCAAGTCTGGTCGGGACCGCGCTGCGGCTAAGGCCGCAACGCTTCGGCAGGCACATGCCGCCCACTGGGCGCCATGTGTCCGGCCTCAGCCCCGAAGGGACGGCGATGCTTGCGGCATTGAGCCACAAGCACATCGCCAAGCCGGGCCGGCTCGGGAGCGGCCCAGCGCTCGGCCCGAAAGCCGCTAGATCTGCATGTTCATGATCTCGGAGTAGGCCGAGACCAGGCGGTTCCTGACCTGCAGCGTGGCCTGGAAGCCGATCTGCGCCTTCTGCATCGAGACCATGGTCTCTTCAAGGCTGACGGTCGGGTTGTCCAGTTGCACCTCGCGCTGCAGGCGGGCGGCCTCGTTCTGCGAGGCGCTGACATTCTTCAGCGCCTGCGTCATCGCGTCGCCGAAGCTGGCGCCTGACGTGGCGGCCGGCTTGGGCGCAAGCGGCGTGCCATTGACCGCCAGGCCCGCTCGGGCGGCGGCCTGTGCAAAGTCGAAGGGGCGCAACTTCATGTCCATGGGGCAGGACTTTGGCAGCAAGTCACGCGCACTAAGGGCGGAGATGCGCGGGCTCAGTCGGCCACTTCGGCGCTTTCTTTAGGGGCCTGGCACGAATAATTTGCGCCATCGCCGGATTCCCCGGCCCCCGCTGTACTCGCCCATCCGATGGACAACGCCCTGAGCGCCTCTGCTGCTGCTGCCCCGGTGATGATCACCCCGATCAACGCCCAGCCCAACTTCGTGCAGCGCTTGAACGGCCTGCCGCTGCGCAGCAAGCTGACCATGGGCGCCGGCCTGGCCGCCCTGGCCGGCGCCGTGCTGGCCATCACGCTCTGGTCCAGCCAGGGCGACTACCGCCCGCTGTTCAGCGGCCTGGCCGACAAGGACGGTGGTGCCGTCATCGGCCAACTGGCTGCCCTGCAGGTGCCCTACAAGCATGAGGCAGGCGGCACCATCCTCGTGCCCGCCGGCCAGGTTTACGAGCTGCGCATGAAGCTGGCGGCGATGGGCCTGCCCAAGGGCGGCACCGGCAACGCCGTCGGCTTCGAGCTGATGGACAAGTCCAGCATCGGTCAGACCCAGTTCAACGAACGCCTGAACTTCCAACGCGGTCTGGAAGGCGAACTGACACGCACCATCACCGCCATGTCGGACGTGGCCGATGCCCGCGTGCACCTGGCCATCCCGCAGCAGAACGGCTTCTTCCGCGAGCAGCAAAAGCCCAGCGCCTCCGTCGTGCTGACCCTGCGCGGCGGCCGCACGCTGGATCGCAACCAGATCGCCGGCATCGTGCACCTCGTTTCCAGTGCCGTGCCCGAGCTCAATCCCAAGGCCGYCAGCGTACTGGACCAGACCGGCGCCCTGATCTCCCAGACCGGCGCGGACACCGCCACCGGACTCGACAGCCAGCAGCTCCTTTACAAGCAGCAGGTCGAAGCCGGCTTCAACAAGCGCATCTTCGAATTGCTGGAGCCCGTTGTCGGGCGCGACAACCTGCGCTCCTCCGTCACCGCCGACGTGGACTTCTCCCAGACCGAGGCCACCGCCGAGGAGTACCGCCCCAACCAGGGCCCGAACGCCCAGGCTGCGGTGCGCTCCAGCCAGAGCAACGAGAGCAACAACGCCAGCAATGCCACGCCCACCGGCGTACCCGGTGCTGCCACCAACCAGCCGCCTGTGCCGGCCACCGCCCCGGTCAACGGCGCCAGCGCCCCGCTGCAGGCCGCTCAAGGAGCGGGAGCTGGCGGCAACAGCCGTCGCGAACAGGTCACCAACTACGAGGTCGACAAGACCGTGCGCGTCACGCGCGGCGCGGTCGGCAACGTCAAGCGCCTGAACGCGGCCATCGTCGTCAACCACCGCTCGGTGACCGATGCCAAGGGCAAGACGACGCAGCAGCCCGTGCCGGCTGAAGAGATCACGCGCCTGACCGACCTCGTCAAGGAAGCCATGGGCTTCAACACCGAGCGCGGCGACTCGGTCAAGGTCATCAGCGCGCCCTTCGTCGTCGACAAGACCGAACCGGCCGATGTGCCGATCTGGAAGCAACCCTGGCTGCTGGACGTTGCCCGCAGCGCCATCGTGCCGCTGGCCTTCGTCGCCATCGCGCTGATCGCCGTCTTCGGCATGATCCGCCCCGCCATCAAGGCCGCGGCGCCGCAGCCGCCCGAGGACAAGGCCGAGACGGTGGATGAAGTCGTCGATGACGAAGAGCTGCTGCCTGGGGGCGCCGGCATGCCGCGCCTTGAAGCGCCGATTCATAACGAAAAACTCGAGCGTGCCCGCGCCCTGGCCCGCGACAATCCGGTAGCGGTCGCCAACATCATGCGCGACTGGATGGCCGGCGAGACGGCTGCATGAAAATGAACCCCTCGTCCAAGGCGTACCTTGGCCGGTCCCCCGAGGGGACGGCGATGCTTGCGGCGTTGAGCCGCAAGCACACCGCCATGGCGGGCCGGCTTGGCGAACTGGAGTCGGACACAAGCAGTCCCTGCGGACTGCTTGTGCCTACGACAGGCCAAGGGCCTCTGGCCCTTGGCAGCCCGGCGCGCGGCCCGGAAGGCACTACGCCTCGCAATGAGGTTTGATCATGGATGACAAGGGCATAGAGAACGCTGCAATCCTGTTGATGTCGCTGGGCGAAGAAGAAGCCAGCGAGGTCTTCAAGCATCTGTCGCCCAAAGAGGTGCAGGCGCTGGGGGAGCAGATCGCCAAGCTCAAGGTCATCAAGCGGGCCCAGGTCGAGACCGTGCTCGACAAGTTCGATGCCGTCGCCGAGACCCAGAGCACCCTGGTCACCGACACCGACGAATACGTGCGCGCCGTGCTGCGCAAGGCCCTCGGCGAGGACAAGGCCAACCTGCTGCTGGACCGCATCCTGCAGGGCAGCGACGTCTCCTCCATCGAAAGCCTGAAGTGGATGGACGCCGCCAGCGTGGCCGAGCTGCTGCGCAACGAACACCCGCAGATCATCGCGGCCATCCTGGCCCACCTGGATTTCGACCAGACCAGCTCGGTGCTGAAGATGTTCACCGAACGCGGCCGCAATGAGGTGCTGATCCGCATCGCCACGCTGGACGGCATCCAGCCAACGGCGCTGAAGGACCTCAACGAAGTGATGAGCCAGATCCTGGCCGGCGGCGAGCGCATGAAGAAGAGCTCGCTGGGCGGCGCCAAGACGGCCGCTGAGATCATCAACATGATGGGCTCCAGCGTCGAGGCCTCGGTGCTGGACTACATCCGCGAGGCCGACTCCGACCTGGCGCAGAAGATCATGGACAACATGTTCACCTTCGACGATCTGAACAAGATCGAGGACAAGGGCATCCAGGCCGTGCTCAAGGAAGTGCAGAGCGAGGCACTCATCGTCGCACTCAAGGGCGCCGGCGCCGAGCTGCGAGAAAAGATCTTCCGCAACATGTCCACCCGCGCCGCCGAGACGCTGCGCGAGGACCTCGAGACCCGCGGGCCGGTGCGGCTGTCCGAGGTCGAGGCCGAGCAGAAGGAAATGCTCAAGATCGTGCGCCGCCTCGTCGACGAGGGCCAAATCGTCCTGGTCGGCGGCGGCGACGACCAATTCGTTTAATCATGAAGCCCCTCGTCCAAGGAGTACCTTGGCCGGTCTTGCAGACCGCGCTGCGGCATGYGCCGCAGCTCTTCGGCAGGCACATCGCGCCCACTGGGCGCAATGTGTCCGGCCTCAGCCCCCGAGGGGACGGCGATGCTTGCCGGATTGACCGGCAAGCACATCGCCATGRCGGGCCGGCTWGGGAGCGGCCCKGCGCTCGGCCCGCAGAATCCCTGGTGCGCAACGACGCACATTGGAGCAACTGACATGGCCACCGGTCGCCAACCCCCGCGGCAAGTCCCGCCGCCCGATCGCCGTGAGACTGATCGGCGTGGCAGTTATGCCCGCTTCATCCCCGGCGAGGAACTCCAGGGCGCCAAGGCCTGGAACCTCGACAACCTGGGCAACGCCGCACCCTCGCCCTTCGCGCCGATGCGCCCCGGCAACCCGCCGGCCACACCCACCGCCGCCGCACCGGTAGAGCCGCCGCCCCCGCCCGAACCCAGCGCGCAGGAACTGCTACACGCCGCGCGCCAGAGCGGCTATCAGGACGGCTACCGCGATGGCATGGCCGCGCTGGACGCCTTCAAGCAGAGCTTTGCGCAGCAGATGAGCAAGCAGCTCGGCACGCTAGTGACGGGCTTTGATACCGAGATGCGCTCGCTGGAAGACGAGATGGCCCAGTCCATCGCCCGTATCGCCGTCGAGCTGGCCCGCCAGGTCGTGCGCAGCGAGCTTGAGCAACGCCCCGAGCTGATCGCCCGTGTGGCCCACGACGCCGTCGAGGCCCTGCAGTTGTCGGCGCGCCACGTGCGCGTGCGTGTCCACCCCGACGACCACCCCCTGGTGCAGGAAGGCGCCGGCAACGAGTTGCAGGCCCGCGAGGCCCAGCTCATCCCCGATCCTGAGGTGCCGCGCGGCGGCGTCAAGGTGGATGCCGATATCGCCAGCGTCGACGCGACGATTGCCACGCGCTGGCAACAGGCCGTCTCGGCCATCGGCCAGCAGTCGATCTGGGAAGACCGGCGCACGGAGGACGAATGACTTCGGCGCGCACGGATCGCTGGCAGCGCTATCTCGCCGACCTTGAGACGCTGACGGCCAACACCGCGCCGCTGGAATCCCACGGCAAGCTGGTTCGCGTGGCCGGCCTGGTGCTGGAAGCCACCGGCATCAAGGTGCCGATGGGCTCGGTCTGCCGCATCCAGATGCCCAGCAGCGGCAACAGCCCGCGCCGCGGCTCGGCGCCAGTGAATGCCGAGGTCGTCGGCTTCTCGGGGGACCGCGCCTATCTGATGCCCACCGACGAGGTCCAGGGCCTGTCCAGCGGCGCCACCGTCGTGCCGCGCCACCTGCCGCCGCTCGCTCCCCAACTCGGCCAGCCCTTGCACCCCTGGCGCCGTGGCGAGGATCGCGGCCTGCACCTGCCGATGGGCGACGGCCTGCTCGGCCGCGTCGTCGACCCGCATGGCCACCCGCTGGACCGCGGCGGCGAGCTGGCCGACATCCACAACGAACCCATGGTGCGGCGCCCCATCAACGCGATGGACCGCGACCCGGTGCGCATCCCGCTGGACACCGGCGTTCGCGCCATCAACGCACTGCTGACCGTCGGCCGGGGCCAGCGCCTCGGGCTGTTCGCCGGCACTGGCGTCGGCAAGTCGGTGCTGCTGGGCATGATGGCCCGCTACACCCAGGCCGATGTCATCGTCGTCGGCCTGATCGGCGAGCGCGGCCGCGAAGTCAAGGAATTCATCGAGGACATCCTCGGCATTGAAGGCCGCCAGCGCAGCGTCGTCGTCGCCGCACCCGCCGATTCGCCGCCGCTGATGCGCATGCAGGGCGCGCACTACGCCACGGCGATTGCGGAACATTTCCGCGATCAGGGCCGCCATGTGCTGCTGCTGATGGATTCGCTGACCCGCTATGCGATGGCCCAGCGCGAGATTGCCCTGGCCATCGGCGAGCCGCCGGCCACCAAGGGCTACCCGCCGAGCTGCTTCGCCAAGCTGCCGCAGCTGGTGGAGCGCAGCGGCAACGGCCTGCCGGGCGAGGRTTCCATCACCGCCTTCTACACGGTGCTGACAGAGGGCGACGACCCGCAGGACCCCATCGCCGACGCGGCGCGGGGCATCCTGGACGGCCACATCGTGCTGTCGCGCGACCTGGCCGAGGCCGGCCACTACCCGGCCATCGACATCGAGCGCTCCATTTCCCGGGTGATGACCAGTGTTGCACCCCAAAACCAGGTCGATTCCGCGCGTCGATTCCGCCAGCTTCTGGCGAAATACAACAAGGCCCGCGACCTGATCCAGCTTGGCGCCTATGCCCCGGGCAGCGACCCCGAGCTGGACCTGGCCGTACGCCTGCATGCCGACATGACGCGGCTGCTGCAACAGGACATGCACAGCCCGGCACTTCTTCACGCCAGCGTCAGCCAATTGCAGGCCGTGGTCCAAGGCGCCTAACCTTTCGGGTCGGGCCGCCGATATCGACTGAGCGCCGGGCCCCCTGTCGGGGTCGCCGGGCGCTGTGCTGGAGTTTGAGATGAGTGCACCCGCCAAAGACACACTGAGCCTGCTGCTGGAACGCGCCGAGAACGAGCGCGACGCCGCCGCTCAGGCCTTGCATGCCGCCAGCACCCAGGCCCAGGCCGCCCGTGCCCAGCATGGCGAGCTGTCCGGCTACCGTCAGGACTACCAGCAGCGTTGGACGCAATCCTTCGCCCAGGCCACGACCATGGACATCGTCGGCTGCTACCAGAGCTTTGGCCGCCGCATCGACCAGGCCGTGGACACGCAGGGCCACGTCGCCAGCCACGCCGACCAGCGCCAGGTGCGCGCCCGCGAGGCCCTCGGCCAGGCCGAGATGCGCGTCGCCGCCTTGCGCCAGCTGATCGCCCGCCGCCAGGCCGAAGCCGCCAAAGCGGTGCAGCGCAGCGAACAGCGCGCCACCGACGAATTTGCCGCCCGCGCCCACCTGCGGCGCATGGCGCACGCCTGAGGAGGCCGCCACCATGCTCGCCTCCTCGCAGACCATCGCTCCCAAGCCGGCCGCCCTGCCCTCCGTTCAAGCTTCTCAGCTCGCCCACCCCGCCCTGCCCGGCAGCGGTTCGGCCGGCGGGCCGAGCTTTGCGCAATTCCTGAACGACCAGCCTGGGTTGCCGACGCCGCCGGCCCACGCCGATCCGGTGCCGCGCGAGCCAGAGTCGCCGACCCACGAGCCCGCGCCAGCTGCCGCCACAGCCACAGCCACAACCCGCCGCCCTGCCGCGCCTGCACCCGCCAAGCCGGCGCCGGGCCGCACGCCCGACGCTGCAGCTTCGGCCAAACCCGAGCAGGGAGCCGTCAGCGGCGAGGCAGGCGATGACAGCACCGTCGCCACGACCGACGGCGACGGCGCGCAAGACCTTGAAACCTCCGGCCTGGCCGAGTTCACCCAGCTCATCGGCCTGACGCCGCCGGCCTTGCCCGCCCAGGCCGCTTCGTCAGCCGCCCAGGCCGCGCTGCCGGGCGCCGAGGCCACGGCAGACGACACGCCTGGCGGCAAGCATGTCGCCCGCGGCCGCATCAACCGGCTGGCCGACGACGACAGCCCATCAACCGCCCGCGCCAGTACCGGCGCTGATGCCGCTTCGGCTGGAGCTTTCGAGCGCCGCCCGGCGGACGCCACCTCACAGGACGTCGCGCCTCGCGCCAAGGGCGTGGAACAAGCCATTGCCGCCGACAAGGTGGCGGCACGCGCGGCCATCCACAGTGACGCCCTGCAAGCCGCCTCCTCCGGCGATGCCAGCACGGCTCACGCGGCCACCTCGCCTGATGCCCTCCCCACCAGCTTCGCCGCGGTGCTCGCCCAGGCCATGCCGGCCCTGGCAGCCGCGGCCGACACCGCACCGGTCAGCGCCAGTGGCCAGGTGCAGGCCGCCGTTCACAGCAATGCCTTCGCGCCCGAGCTTGGCGCGCGCGTCAGCCTGCTGGCAGTGGACGGTGTGCAGCAGGCCGAGTTGCAGCTCAACCCGGCCGACATGGGCCCGGTGGCGGTGCAGATCGTCATCGACGGCTCCCAGGCCCAGGTCTCCTTCCATGCCGCCCAGGCCGAAACCCGCCAGGCGCTGGAGCAGAGCCTGCCCGACCTGGCGGCCGCGCTGCAGAGCCAGGGACTGACCTTGTCGGGAGGGGGCGTCTTCCAGCAAACCCAGCAGGATCAGAAGGATCCCAGGGGCAGCGATGCCGACGCCGGCAACAGCGGTGACGACCGCAGTTCGCGCACAACGACCGGCGGCGGGCGCATCGCCGCCGGCACCGCGGCAGCCCCCGCCCGGCGCGCCGTCGGCCTGCTCGACACATTTGCCTGAAGCTGAAGCGGAAATAGGCACACCTCGCTCCAGCTAATCGGCGCTTGCCCGGCGGGCCCGGGGTCAATAATCCAGCGCATGTGCCCACGGCCTGCAGTGGCTGGCCTGGGCGATGGACGTCTCAAGGAGTGCTCATGGCGACTGCGCCGGCTGCTGCGGAAACTGCCGCGCCCAAGGGGGGCGGCAGCAAGAAGCTCATCATCATCCTCGCCGCCGTGCTGGTGCTGGTGCTGGTGGGCGGCGGCGCGGCCGTCATGCTGCTCAAGAAGAAGCCCGTGGCCGAGGACGGTGAAGGCGGCGCCGAAGCCACCGCCGAGAGCCCGGCCAAGCCCAAGGCCCACGCCAAGAGCGACCACCCGCCCACCTTCGTGYCGCTGGACCCCTTCACGGTCAACCTGGCGGACAAGGACGTGGACCGCTTCGCCCAGATCGGCATCACGCTGCAGGTCGAAGACCCGAAGTTCGCCGACCAGATCAAGGCCTACATGCCTGCCATCCGCAGCAATGTGCTGATGGTGCTGGCGCACAAGACCGCCGCCGAGCTCTTGACCCGCGAGGGCAAGGACAAGCTCGCCAAGGACATCATGCGCGAGTCGGTGCGCCCCATGGGGATCGAGCTCGATGAGGACGACGAGCACGAAGCCGCCGACGCGCCCAAGAAGAAAAAGAAGAAAAAGGCCCACGTCGAAAGCCCGGTGACGCAAGTCCTGTTCTCCAACTTCATCGTCCAGTAAGCCTGGGTCAGCAATGAATCAGCAGATCCTTTCCCAAGACGAAGTCGATGCACTGCTCCAGGGCATCACCGGCGAGAGCCAAAAGCTCGAGCAGGAAGAGGAGCAGGTCGGCGGCATACGCGAGTACAACCTCGCCAGCCAGGAACGCATCGTTCGTGGGCGCATGCCCACGATGGAAATCATCAACGAACGGTTCGCGCGCAACATCCGTGTCGGCCTGTTCAACTTCATCCGCAAGAGCCCGGAAGTCGCCATCGGCGGCATCAAGGTGCAGAAGTACAGCGCCTTCCTGCGCGAGATCGTCGTCCCGACCAACTTCAACATCGTGTCGGTGAAGCCGCTGCGCGGCAGCGGGCTGATCGTCTGCGACCCGACGCTGGTGTTCGCCGTCATCGATTCCCTGTTCGGCGGCATCGGCAAGTTCCACGCCCGCATCGAGGGCCGCGACTTCTCGCCCACCGAGCAGCGCGTCATCACCCGCATCGTCGAGGTCATCCTCGCCGAGTACCACAAGGCCTGGAAGGGCATCTATCCGCTCGAGCTGGAATACCAGCGCTCGGAGATGCAGCCCCAGTTCGCCACCATCGCCACGCCCAGCGAGATCGTCGTGTCGACGTCCTTCACGCTGGAAATCGGCGAGACCAGCGGCACCATCTATTTCTGCATCCCCTACTCGACGCTGGAACCCATCCGCGACGTGCTGTATTCGACGACGGTCGGCGACTCCTCCGAGCCGGACCGGCGCTGGATCAATCTGCTCAAGACCCAGATCCAATCGGCCGAAGTTGAACTGGTGGCGGAGCTGGGCACGGCGCCGGCCACCGTCGAGCAATTGCTGGCCTTCAAGCCGGGCGATTTCATCGAACTGGACCTGGACCCCATGATCCAGACCAAGGTGGACGGCGTGCCCGTCTTCGACTGCCACTACGGCACGTCCAACGGGCGTTATGCCCTCAAGATCGACAAGATGCTGACCGGCCCTCAAGAGAGCTGGTTGGGAGCCAAACATGAGCCCTGATTCACCCAGCCAAGAAGAACAAGACGCGATGGYGGCCGAGTGGGCCGCGGCGCTGGCCGAGGCCGCGCCCGCCCCCTCCACCGCGACCGAGGTCGTTACCGAGGTGCCGGAGCAGGTTTCCACGCCCAGCTTCGCCAACTTCACGCCGACCAGCGGCGCGGGTCCGGGCAATGACATCAACATGATCCTGGACATCCCCGTCCAGCTGACCGTTGAACTGGGCCGCACCCGCATCCCGATCAAGAACATCCTGCAACTGGCTCAGGGCTCGGTCGTGGAGCTGGACGCGCTGGCCGGCGAGCCGATGGACGTGCTGGTCAACGGCTACCTGATCGCCCAGGGCGAGGTGGTGGTCGTGAACGACAAGTTCGGCATCCGGCTGACAGACATCGTCACGCCTTCCGAGCGCATGCGCCGCCTGTCCAAGGCCGCTTGAGACCACGCCCGAGGCATGGTCTTCGGACAACCAAGGGTTTGCCGGGCCATTTAGGGGGTTCGGCAGCTCAAGTCCGTCCGCAGAATGCCGAGGCATGAATGCTTCCGGCCTGCTCCCCTTTCTCTGGTTCCTCGGCATCGTCGCGCTGATCCCGGTCGCGCTGTGGCTGCTCAAGCGCACGCCGCTGGGTGGCGCGGCGGCTGTCGGCGTGCTGCGTGTCGTGGCGCAACTGCCCACGGCGCCGAACCAGCGCATCCTCGTCGTCGAGGTCGGCCAGGGCGATGACCGCCGCTGGCTGGTTCTGGGCGCCACCGCCCAGAACATCACGACGCTGCATGTGATGCCGCCCCAGGCCGAGCCCGTCCCGCCGGCGAGCTTCGCCAAGCTGCTGAGCAAGGAGCGCGGCGATGCATGAAATGACGCCCCTCGCCCATCCTCGCGTCGCTGAACGCGAGCGAGTCTGGTCGGTCCCCCGCGGGGACGGCGATGCTTGCAGCATTGAGCCGCAAGCACATCGCCCGCGGGCCGGCTTGGGGCGGCCCGGCGCTCGACCCGCGTTGGCGATCGCGCTGATATTCGCCGCAGGCGCTGCCTTCGCTCAACAAGGCCAAACGCCGCCGGCCTCGGTGCCGCTGCTGATTGGGCAGGGTGCGGGCGGCAGCTACTCGGTGCCGATCCAGACGCTGCTGTTCTTCACCGCCCTGGGCTTCCTGCCCGCAGTCATCCTGATGATGACGGCCTTCACGCGCATCGCCATCGTGCTGAGCCTGATGCGCCAGGCGCTGGGCACGCAGGCCGCGCCGCCCAACCAGGTCATCGTCGGCCTGTCGCTCTTCCTGACTTTCTTCGTCATGAGCCCGACGCTGGACAAGGTCTACGCCGAGGCCTGGC
>NZ_JBFULE010000116.1:0-11260 GCF_056400485.1 Roseateles sp. P5_B10 | reverse complement strand
CCATAGCGCTCCATGGCCGCCTGGGCCGCGGCGCAGATCCTGGGGTGGCGGGCCAGCGACAAATACTCCTGCGACGAGAAATTCAGCCCCGCATGGCGCTGACCATCCAGCAGCGTCAGCTCGGCGGTGGCGCCCGGCCGCCCGCCCAGGCGCTTGGCGTACGGAAAGACACCGTGCGCCACGCGGTTCTCGGCCCAGGCGTGGAAGGCCTGGGCCTTGGCGGCCAGGTCGGCGCCGGGTTGCGTCAGGTAGTCGAAGGACGAGCCGCGCAGCTCGGCCCCGTCGGTGAAGTCCTCCCTCGCCGTGGTCTCCACGGCCCGTTCCATCAGTTCGTCCATTGCGGCCCCCAAAAGAAACTCGTTGTTGTGGGGGCGGACTGTGCGCAGCGCGGGTGCGCTACGCATCCTCATTTTTGGTGGGTCTGGTCAGCTCCCCACGCAAAGGGGTGTCGGTTCTGCTGGCGGATTCATTTCAAGGCCATGACGCGGTCGCCCGCCTGCGGCACACAGTCCGCCGCCAGCGCGGCGCCGCCCTCGCGTTGCACGACGCCCTGCGGCCCATGGCAGAACTCGATGCGCCGCGCCGTGGGCCAGCGCTGCAGCGCGAAGGCTTCGAGGCTGTCGGGCAGGCTGGTCTTCACGGCGCTGGCGCGCAGCTGCTCCCGGGGCTGGTCGTCGAAATGCAGCCAGGGCATGAAGTGGCCGGCCATCAGCAGCCAGCCGGAAACCCGTACAGGCTCTGGCGCATAGCCCTCGCGTTGCAGCCAGGCCTGGGCGTCCGCTCGCGCATGGGTGCCACCCACGGCGGCGGCGAGCAACTCGGCCACCCACTGGTTGCAGTTCTGGTATTGCGTGCTGAAGGGATAGGCATTGGCGCTGTAGTTGGCGTTCAGTAGGCCCAGCGCTACGGGCTTGTCCAGTGCCGTGGCGGCCAGCGGCGCGGCGGCCTCGGCCGGCAGCAGCAGCAGGCTCACATAGCCCACGTCGGCATCGTCGCTGCCCGAGATGAAGCCGGCCAGGCCCTGGTCGAAGAGCCGGGGCGCGCCTTCGGCACAGGCGTAGTAGAGCTGGCGCACGGCCCAGGGCGTATCCAGACCGTCGGCCAGCGCGATGCCGGCATGGGAGTAGCGCAGACCGAAGCGCGACAGATCGGTGCCCGAGCGCGAGATCAGCGCGGCCGGGCTGCCCGACTCGGCCAGCGCCTGGCGGACGACGGCCGCGAAGCGCAGCAGCCTGTCCTGCTGCGCGGCCGTGATGTCGTGCTTGGAATCGCAGCCCCGGGGCGGTAGGCCAGCCTCGGCGATGGCCGCCGTCAGCAGCAGCGCGGCCGTGACGGCGGTTCGGATCAAGGCTTGACGACGCGAGTCGCCAGCTCGCGTTGCCAGGCGTCTTCCAGCACGAGGAAGAAGGCGGTGCCGGTGTCGGCATGCGCGAAGGCGACGCCGTAGGCCTGGGGCGTGGCCTGCACCTCGTCGCCGACGTTGACGGCCCGCGCCGCCAGCGCCTGCTGGGGCAGCGTCAGCTCGACGGGCGCGGCGCCGTCGCGCTCCAGCTTCAGGCGCAGCTTGCCGGCGGTGTCCGCCCGTGCCACCTCGGTGACGCGGTAGCGGCCTTCGGCGCGGCGTTCGTCGCCGCTGCTGCTGTTGGACGATCCCTTGAAGGAGTCCGACACGCTGCCCGACGCGGACGAGCCGGCATCGGCGGCCGAAGAGGCGGTGGTGGACGAGGCGTGGGCAGCCTGTGCGGCCAGGGCCAGGGCGGCGAGAAGGATGAGGCGCATCGTGGGCTCGCGTTGGTGGAAATGGCCAACGATAGCGCGGATGCGTCAGCGCTTTGTTAACGCCTCGGAGCCGGCCTCCAGCGTGTCGAGGATGGGGCAGTCGGGCCGCTCGTCGCCGTGGCAGCTTTGCACGAGCTGCTGCAGTGTCTCCTTCACGGCCTGCAGCTCGGCAAGCTTGATGTCCACCTCGGCCAGGTGTTCCTGCGCCAGCGCGCGAACTTCACGGCTGGGCCGATCCCGGTCCTGCCAAAGGCCGAGCAGTGCGCGGATCTGCGCCAGCGAGAAGCCGAGGTCGCGCGAGTGGCGGATGAAGCGCAGCAAATGAACCTCGCGCTCGCCATAGATGCGGTAGCCGGAGTCGCTGCGCACCGGTTGAGCGAATAGGCCGATGCTTTCGTAGTGCCGGATCATCTTGGCCGACACGCCCGAGGCCTGGGCGGCAGCACCAATGTTCATGCCGATGTTCATCGCCGCTCCTGCATCGCCGTGCCGCGCCAGCGCTTGAGCGTCAGGGCATTGGCGACGACGCTGACGCTGCTGAAGGCCATGGCCGCGCCGGCGATGACGGGGCTGAGCAACCCAAAGGCCGCGAGCGGGATGCCGACGACGTTGTAGGCAAAGGCCCAGAACAGGCCCTGGCGGATCTTGGCGTAGGTGCGGCGCGACACATCCAGTGCGTCGGCGACGAGGCGCGGGTCGCCGCGCATCAGCGTGACACCGGCCGCTTCGGTGGCCACGTCGGCACCGCCGGCCATCGCAAAGCCGACCGACGCTGCCGCCAGCGCCGGCGCGTCGTTGATGCCGTCACCGACAAAGGCGACGACTGCGCCGCCCTCGCGCAGCTGCTGCACGACCGCAGCCTTGTCGGCGGGCAGCACTTCGGCGTGGACCTCGGTGATGCCGAGGGCCTGCGCGACGCCGGCCGCCGCGCCGTGGCTGTCACCGGTCAGCATGACGGTGCGGATGCCGCGGGCCTGCAACTGGGCGACGGCCTCGGCTGCCGTGTCCTTGACGCGGTCGCCAAAGGCCAGCAGGCCGAGCAGGCGCTGCTCGGTGCCGCCTTCGACCAGCCAGGAGACTGTCTGGCCCTCGGCCTCCAGCCGCCGCGCCTCGCCGGCCAGCGCGCCGCCGTCGACACCCAGTTCCTGCGCCAGCCGCGCGCTGCCAAGGGCGACCCTGCGACCCTGGACGACGCCCTCGACACCACGGCCCGGCAGCGCCTGTGCGCCTTCGACCGCCAGCGCCGCCAAGCCCTGGGCCGCGGCGAGCACGGCCAGGGCCAGCGGGTGGCTGCTGGTGCGCTGCAGCGCGGCGGCGAGTTGCAGCAGTTCCTCGCGGTGTATGCCTTCGGCAGGCAGGGCGGCGGTCAGCGTCGGCTGGCCCACCGTCAGCGTGCCCGTCTTGTCGAAGGCGACGATGGTGACGGCGTGCGCCAGCTCCAGCGCTTCGGCGTCCTTGATCAGGATGCCCTGGCGCGCCGCGACGCCGGTACCGGCCATCAGCGTCGTCGGCGTGGCCAGGCCCAGGGCGCAGGGGCAGGCGATGACGAGGACGGCCACCGCGTTGACCAGGGCCTGCTCGGCGTTGCCCGAGTGCATGAGCCAGCCCGCAAAGGTCAGCGCCGCGAGGGCCAGCACGACCGGCACGAAGACGGCGCTGACGCGGTCGACGACGCGCTGGATGGGCGCTTTGGCCGCCTGTGCCGACTCGACCATGCGGATGATGCGCGCCAGCGTCGTCTCGGCGCCGATGGCGGTGGTGCGCACGGTCAGCGCGCCTTCGGCATTGATGGCCCCGCCGGTCACGCGCTCGCCCGGCGACTTGGCCACCGGCAGGCTCTCGCCGGTGATCAGCGATTCGTCCACGTGGCTGTGGCCCGTGGCGATCTCGCCGTCCACCGGGATGCGGTCGCCGGGGCGCACGGCAACGAGGTCGCCGACGCGGACCTCGGCCACCGGCACCTCCGTTTCGGTATCGCCGCGCAGCACGCGCGCGGTCGCGGGCCGCAGCGCATTCAGTGCGCGGATGGCGTCCGTCGTCTGGCGCTTGGCGCGTTGCTCGAGGAACTTGCCGAGCAGCACCAGCGTGATGACTGCGGCCGAGGCTTCGAAGTAGAGATGCGCATGGCCGGGATGGCGCAGCAGCAGATAGACCGACAGGCCGTAGGCCGCCGAAGTGCCGAGGGCCACCAGCAGGTCCATATTGCCGCTGCCGGCCCGCAGCGCGCCCCAGCCCGCGCGGTAGAAGCGCGCGCCGAGCACGAACTGCACCGGCGTGGCCAGCAGCAGTTGCAGCCAGCCGGGCAGCACCACGCCCAGCAGCATGGGCAGCATCAGCGGCAGGCTCAGCAAGGCGCCCAACGCGACCGGCCACCAGGCGGGCAGGCCGCCATGGGCTTCGGGCGCGGGCGGCGCGCAGGCCTCGACGAGGGTGGCCGGGTAGCCTGCCTTGCCCAGGGCCGCCATCAGCGCAGCGACGGGCACATTGGGCAGGGCCTGGATGCTGGCCTTTTCGGTCGCCAGGTTGACGCTGGCCCGCAGCACGCCAGGCACGGCCTGCAGGGCCTTTTCGACGCGGCGCACGCAGGACGCGCAGCTCATGCCGCTGACCTGCAGCGTCACGTCGTTCAGTGCGGTGGCGGGGGCGGTGGTGCTGTTCATGCCGGTATCGTCAAGCTTCCCATCATGGCAAGGTCAAGCGCTTTCTGCTTTGACGCGGCTCAATCCAGCACCAGCGCCTCGGCCAGGTGGCTCCAGACCGTCTGCACACGCTGCAGATGGCGAGTCTCGGGGTGGGTCAGCAGCCAGAGATCGGTCTCGGCCTCGTCCAGCGGCTCGGTCAGCCGGCGCAGTTCTCGCTTCGGCTCGGCCAGGAAGAGGGGCAGCACGCCCACGCCCAGGCCCTGCGCCACCAGCTCAGCCACGCTCTGCACGCTGCCGGTGCGAAACGCCGGCTGCAGCGCCGGGAAGTGCTTCTGTCGCCAGCGCACCGAGGGGTGCTCGGGCAGGCCGTCGTCGGGTGCGACCCAGGCCGCGTCGCCGGCCTCGACCTGGTCCCAGTGCTTGATGGGGCTTGAGCGTGCCGCATAGAGGGCGACGCGGATGGGGCCGATACGGCGGCCGATCAGGTGGGGCGGCGGTTTGCTGGTGGCGCGCAGTGCGATGTCGGCATCACGCCGCGTCAGGCTCGCCAGCTCGTTGCCGGTGTGCAGCTCGAACTGCAGCCGGGGCTGCGCCTGGTGCAGGGCCGCCAACGCCGGTGCGAGCAGGCCGTGCAGCAGCGTGTCGGTCGTCGTCAGGCGCACGGTACCGGCGGCCTGGCCGGGCTGGGCCTGGGCGGCGGCGCGGGCCGCTTCCAGCGCGGCTTCCACCTGCTCCGCCTGGGCGGCCAGGGTGCGTGCCAGCTCGCCGGCCTTGTAGCCGCGCCGGCCGCGCTCGAACAGCGCCTGGCCCAATCCGCGCTCCAGGCGCTGCAGCATCCGGAACACGGTCGACGCGTTGACGCCCAGCCGCTCGCCGGCCGCGGCCAGCGTGCCCGCGCGGTGCAGGGCCAGCACCAGGGCGAGGTCGGTGGGGGCGAGTTCGTATTGCATAGCTGCAATCAGAGTTGGCTTGGTTGCGTATTTTCATGCGCCAGATGCCTACCTACATTGGTTGCATCTCAACAATCCCTGGAGATCTCCATGGCACCCTCGACCTCACTCGGCCTGCTGTTGCTGCGCCTGTCCCTCGGCTTCATGTACCTCGCCCATGCGGGGCTGAAGCTATTTGTCTTCACCTTGCCGGGCACGGCGCAGTTCTTCGTCGGCCAGGGTCTGCCGGGCGCGCTGGCCTACGTGGTGTTCGCGGCCGAGGCCATCGGCGGCGCACTGCTGCTGCTCGGCGTCTACCCGCGCCAGCTCGCGCTGGCCCTCACACCCATCCTGCTGGGCGCGGCCTGGGTGCATGCGTCCAATGGCTGGGTCTTCAATGCCGCAGGCGGCGGCTGGGAGTACCCGGTCTTCCTGGCCGCGATGTCTGTCGTGCTGTGGCTGGCCGGCGATGGCGCTGCCGCCCTCAAGCGTAGCCAGCGGTTCACCTGGCGTGCGGCATGACTGCGCTGACATTGATCAGCCACGCGCTTTGCCCTTATGTGCAACGCGCCGCCATCGTGCTCAAGGAGAAGAGCGTGGCCTTCGAACGCCTGGACGTGGACCTCGCCAACAAGCCGGACTGGTTCCTGCACCTGTCGCCGCTGGGCAAAACGCCGGTGCTGTGCGTTGGCCGCGAGGCGCTTTTCGAGTCTGCCGTCATCTGCGAATACCTGGACGAGACGCGGCCGCCGCGCCTGCATCCGCAAGACCCGCTGGCGCGGGCCCGCGAGCGGGCCTGGATGGAGTTTGGCTCCGCCGTGCTGAGCGGCATCGCCGTGCTCTACAGCGCGGCGGACGATGCGTCGCTGGAACGGGCCTATGCCGCTCTGCGTCTGCGCTTCGAGCAGGTGGAGGCGGTTCTTGGCGACGGCCCCTGGTTCGCCGGCCGGCGCTTCGGCCTGGTCGACGCGGTCTTCGGCCCGGTGTTCCGCTACTTCGAGGTCATCCCGCCCGAGGGCCTGTTCGACGGCCTGCCGCGGGTGCAGGCTTGGCGCGTGGCCCTGGCAGGGCGGCCCTCGGTGCGCGAGGCCGTCGCGCCTGGCTATGCGCAAAGGCTGCGCGACTTCCTGCTCGAACGCGGCTGCGCGCTGGCACGGCGTCTATGCACGGACGCGACCAATTCAATACCAAAAGAAATAACGATTCGTCCAAATATTCAAAAAAAGATATAATCCTGGGCTGCCGTGGTAATGCCTTCCTGACGGCTTGTCCACGGCCACAAAAGGCCGCGGTTCGCGACCTTCGACACTTCTTGGCCGGCAACCGAGCCAAAAAGCACTCCCGCCGGGCGACTCAAGCCGGGCAACCCTGACTGAACAAGATTTCGAACAACGCCATCTCCATGGGCAAGTACGTCGTTTCGCCCGCGACACACCCGACCGACTGTGGCCGCTTTCGCGCCTCGTTCTCGGTTCACCGGGCCCAAGGCAACGACAGTTGCCGTCGTGTGTTCCGCTTCGACACGACCTTTGCCTCACGCGAAGCTGCCCGGCTGTTCGCCGTCACCCAGGGCTGGCTGCAGGCGTGCATGCCAACCCACCCCGGATGCTGACGATCTGGCTCCGCCAGTTCCCGCCGACATCCCACCCGCTGCGGACCCCCGATTCGCAGATCCGCATCCGCATCCTCGCGATGCGTCAATCCTCAGAAAGGCTCGTCCATGAGCAACAAAATTTACGTGGGTAACCTGCCCTATTCCGTGACCGATTCCAGCCTGAAAAGCAACTTTGCCGAGTTCGGCGGCGTTTCCTCGGCCAAGGTCATGATGGACCGGGAAACCGGCAGTTCCAAGGGCTTCGGGTTTGTGGAAATGGCTTCGGCCGACGTCGCCCAGGCCGCCATTGCCGCCCTGAACGGCATGTCTGTCGATGGCCGCGCCATCGTCGTGAGCCTGGCTCGCCCCCGCGAAGCGAACAAGGATTCGAGCGGCTACAGCGCAGCCGGGTACACCGCAGCGAAGCGTCCCGATGTCGGCTACGGCACGGGCGGCTTCGGCGGTGGTCGCTACTGAACCCAGCGGCGCCCTGTGAATGACCGGCTCTTCTGAGCCGGTTTTTTTTCGCCTCGCGCGAGACGGCCGAACGGTGCAAGCTCTGGCCACAATGGCCTGATGAGCCGCCGCCGATTTGTCCTTCTCGCTAGCTTCGTCTGGACGTTTGCCGCCGCCGAGCCGGCCTACTTTCCGCCCCGTGGCGACTGGCAGCGCGCCGAGCCGGCCGCGATGGGCGTCGACGCCGCCAGGCTGGCCGAAGCCGTCGCCTATGCCCAAGCGCATGAGAACCCCGCGCCGCGCGACCAGGCCCTCTACCTCGCCCAGAGCTTCGGCAAGAACGAACCCTATTTCGGGGGCCAGATCGGTCCCACGCGCGAGCACGCCGCAGCCAACGGCCTGGTCATCTACCGCGGCAAGCTGGTGGCCGAGTGGGGCGACACGCGGCGCGTTGACATGTCGCACAGCATCACCAAGACCTTTTTGTCGACGGTCGTGGGCGTGGCCTGGCAGCAGGGTTTGATCAAGAGCACCGACGAGCGCGTGGCCGACGCCATGCCGCCCGGTGTCGACCTGTTCGCCACGCCGCATAACGCGCCCATCACCTGGGAGCACCTGCTGCGCCAGACCAGCGATTGGCAGGGCACGCTGTGGGGCAAGCCCGACTGGGCCGATCGCCCCGTGGGCAAGACGCCCGAGGACTGGCCGAACCGCCCGCTGTATGAGCCGGGCACGCACTACAAGTACAACGATGTGCGCGTGAACGTGCTGGCCCTGGCCGCCTTGCAGGTCTGGCGCCGGCCGCTGCCCGAGGTGCTGCGCGAGCAGGTCATGGACCCGATTGGCGCGTCCAGCCGCTGGCGCTGGCACGGCTACGAGAACAGCTGGGTGGAACTGGACGGCCAACGCATGCAGTCGGTTTCCGGCGGCGGCCACTGGGGCGGCGGCATGTTCATCGACGCCTGGGACATGGCGCGCTTCGGCTATCTCCACTTGCGCCAGGGTGAGTGGGCCGGTCGCCAGCTCATTTCGCGCGACTGGATCGCCAAGGCCCGCCAGCCCGGGCCGGACAACGCCGAGTACGGCTACTGCAACTGGTTCCTCAACACTGGCCGCAACGCCCTGCCTGCGGCGCCCGAGAGCAGCGTGACCTTCCGCGGCAATGGCCAGAACATCATCTACGTCGACTGGGAGAACGATGTCGTGGCCGTCGTGCGCTGGATCGACAACGGGCCGGCCCTGAACGAATTCATTGGCCGGCTGCTGGCGGCGGTGAAGCGCTGAAAGGCGCTGGAGAAGGGTTCAGATCTTCAGCTGGAAAAACGCCGCCTGCAGCCCGGTCACGCCACCCACGCGCTGGTCGTTGATGAAGATCTGCGGCACCTGGCGCACAGACGGGCCGCACTTTTCGAAGAAGGCCATGCGCTGCTCGTCGTCGTCGATCTTGAGCTGTATGGCCGAGGTCTAAAGGGCGTCGTTAGCATCAGGCTCTTGCGTCCCGAAGGAGAAGTTCCATGACCCAGCGCCGATCCGATGTCGTCCGTCTCGCCGCCGCCGCACTGCTGGCGCCCTGGACGCTGCGCGCTGTTGCTGCTGATGAGCCGCGCCGCAAGCCCGACCTGGGCGATGCCGCCGAAGGCACGTACGAGGGCGACGTGATCTCGGACTCCAAGGGCTCGTCCAGGAGTGGCGTGACCGTGACGGTGACGCGCATTGGCAAGAACCTCGTGCGGGTCACGTCCAGCTATCCGCGGCTGCCGGTGGTCGAGGTGTTGCTGACGCTGGCCATGGGCAAGATCCTGCAGGCGCGCGGCGATAGCGTGTTCCTGCTCGACCGCACGCAGTCACCCGCGAAGCTGGACGTCAGCTTTCTCAACGAGGTGAGCTGGTCGGGGCTGCGGCGCTGACATGAGCAGCTGCGCTCGACGGGCCCGCCAGGAGTCCTATCTCACAGCGCTCTGAGCACTGCGGATGGTTTCGTACACGCTCTTCGCATTGAGGATGAGGTCAAAACTCGGACCAAGGTTCTGTTCCGCCCCAGGCCAACCACGCATGCCGCCGAACATGGCCGCCATGGGATGCTGAGCACCAAACGTGATGGTGCCCTCGCCTGACCTGGCCTCAGACAAGGACAGATCAGTGAGCGTACGGAGGCTGAGCGATTTCACCTTCCGCGCGAACACGCCCGAGACGATGATGACCCTCTCTGAAGTAACGGCGTAGTAGGTATTTGCGCGCTGGCGCGCCTCGACAAAGAACCTGCCGACCACGAAGTACACGCCGACGAGGACGAACGGAATACCCCACAGCACAAAGAATGCTGGCGTGTTTGGCGCCCTGAGTGCAGAGGCTTCCCAGAAGACCGCGAACCCGCACCACAGCAAGCTAAAGGGGATGGTGAAGGCATCCGACCCGCGGACGACCACGCCTTGCCGGGGCTGCCCCCACCAGAGGGGCTTTTCACTGGGCGAGAGCTCCCGCTGAACTTCTTCGTTCATGGAGTCCATGGCAGGTGAGGATCGGTCATTCATCTGTCGCCCCAACGCCAGCGTGGTGGCTCGCCTTTGAGCCAGCACACGGCGACAAGCCCCAGGCAGACCGCGACGGTATACGCGATGAATAACAGATGCCCTAGCTGCCCACGGAAGATCGCGCCCAGAGAGAGCAGCGCCGCAAAGGCGGACAAGACCACCCAGCCTTGCCAGGTGTTCGGGACACCCCAGCCCCAGCCATAGCGCTTGGCTGGGAACCAGTAGTCATCTGCTCTATTCGGCATGGTCGATGCTGGCCCACGTGCCGGTGTGCCATCTGTGACGGAGATGCCAATCTAGGGCTTCCGGCATTAGGTTCTCATAAGGGTTCGAAGCTGGGGCGACAAGAATGCGTCAAGGACGGCATTCACCTGGGCCATTCACACCCAGCACTTTCGCCAGCCTTGCGGGAAGCAGTCCCGCACCGATGCCCGGTAGTGGCCGCGAGGCGCATCAGCCATCAATCCACGAACGTCCAGCTGTCCGCCCCATCAAACCGCCGCACCTGCACGTCCTGCAGCAGCCGTGGCTCGAAGTTGTTCAGGTTCACGCCGTGCCGGGCACCGGCTTCGGCGACAAGGGGCTCCCAATGCGTCGAGCAACCGCAATGGGCGCAGCGAATATTGCGCAGCGTCTTGTCACCCCAGACGTACTCGGCCGTGTGTTCGGGATGCCCTTCGACCTTCACCGTGCCGAGCTCGTAGTAGGCCCACAGGCCGCCAAGGCGGCGGCAGATCGAGCAATTGCACTTCGTCGCCTTCTCGGGCGCAAAGGGCAAGGTAAGGCGAACGGCGCCGCAGTGGCAGGCGCCTTGGAGCAGAGGGTCAGGTGTCATAGGCTTGTCCATGGCACCTGACGATAGCTGCGTTCGGCGGYGTGGGCGAGACCCCAGCGATAGCTATCGATAGCTGTCCGGAGCCGGCCTTGCCAGGGCCGCCAGCATCGCCACGCCGGTGTAGTGGCCAACCAGCTGCGTGATCTCGATCAGCGCGGCCTCGTCGAAATGGCGGCGCAGCCTGGCCCAGGTCGCGTCGTCGACGTCCAGGTGCTGGACGAGACCATCGACCAGCTGGAACACGGCCGCCAGCTCGGGCGTCCACAGCGCTGCATCGGGCTTGGCCTCGCGTAGGTCGGCGATCTGCGCATCGCTCAGGCCCATGCGGCGCGAGATCGTCTGCTCGTGCAGGTTGAACTCGTAGGCGCAGCGTGCCATGGCACAGGTGCGCAGGATGACGGCCTCGCGCAGCATGGGTGCCAGGCGCTTGCGGTCCGCCAGGCCGGTGGGACCGAGGAAGCCGGTGTCCACCATCTCCTTGAACAGCTCGCCGT
>NZ_JBFULE010000115.1:0-11282 GCF_056400485.1 Roseateles sp. P5_B10 | reverse complement strand
ATCTCCGGCGGCACGCCACGCACGGCGAAGGACACGAAGCGTGCCAGCGGCGTCAGGTTGTAGCGCTTGAGCGCCGCTTCGCTGACGATCAGCAAACCACCCGAACCGTCGGAGGTCTGCGAGCTGTTGCCGGCGGTGACGCTGCCCTTGGCGGCGAACACGGGCTTGAGCTTGGCCAGGCCTTCCAGCGACGTGTCGGGGCGGGCGCCCTCGTCGAGCTTGACGGTGCGGGTCCTGGTGTTGACCGTGCCGTCCGCCAAGTTGGGCGTGCGCTCGACGATGTCGAAGGGCGTCATCTCGGCGTCGAAGTGGCCGGCAGCCATCGCGGCGACGGCACGGCGGTGCGATTCCACCGAGAACTCGTCCTGCGCTTCGCGGCTGATCTTCCACTGCGCCGCGACCTTCTCGGCCGTCAGGCCCATGCCGTAGGCGATGCCGATGTTCTCGTCCTTCTCGAAGATCAGCGGCGACAGGCTGGGCTTGTTGCCGCCCATCGGGATCATGGACATCGATTCGACGCCGCCGGCGAACATCACATCGGCCTCGCCGACGCGGATGCGGTCCGCGGCCATCTGCACGGCGGTGACGCCGGAGGCGCAGTAGCGGTTGATGGTCACGCCGCCGATGGTCGGGCCCAGGCCCGCCAGCACCGAGGCCACGCGGGCGATGTTCATGCCCTGCTCGCCTTCGGGGAAGGAGCAGCCGACGATGGCGTCTTCAATGGCCGCCGGGTCCAGGCCCGGGGCCTGGGCCAGCACGGCCTGCATCACCTTGACGAGCATCTCGTCGGGGCGGGTGTTCTTGAAGTAGCCGCGGCCGCTCTTGCCGATGGGCAGACGGGTGGCGGAGACGATGTAGGCGTCTTGGACTTGCTTGCTCATGGTCTTTCCTTTACTTAAGCCTGGGGCTTTTCTTTGGGCACCCAGGCCCAGACAAATTCACACTCGATCGGCTCGATGCCGGCTTCGTCGGTCACGGTCACGGCGACCCGCACTTCACCCTTGGTCTCGTTCGCCATCGTGAAGCGTTGGGCAGCGGTCAGGTGCGCCTTGGCGACCAGGCCGCCGGTGGCGCGCTTCCTGAAGTTCACCTGCAACGACTTGCACAGCGGCAGGCAGTCGTCACGCACATTCATGCCCACCACCATGCCGGTGGCGGTCTCGGCGAGCAGCGACATCGCGGCCGCATGCACGCCCTTGATGTGGTTCTGCACCGGGCGCTTGTTGGCGACGCGGATCTCGCTGCTTTCGGGCGTGAGGGCAATGAAATCGAGCGATGCCGTGCCCGTGAAGGGCACTGCGCGGCGCAGCGCGAAGTTGCGCGCGGCGCCCCGCAGCGGGCCGGGCAGGCCGTCCAGCTTGGCGAGGGTGCGTTGAAGCCGGTTCACTTTTGTTCCTAGTCAGTCGAGGACAGAGCTCGCGCTGCGCGCTTCGGTCTGTCCCGCGATGTCATTAGTTTCGAACCGGCTTGCCGGTTTGCAACATGCCCATGATTCGCTCTTGAGTCTTGGGGTTGTCCAGCAGCGCGCAGAAGTGCTTGCGCTCCAGGGCCATCAGGTACTCCTCCGTCACCAGGGAGCCCGCCTCGACCTCGCCACCGCAGACCACGTCGGCAATTGCCGCAGCCAGGTGGTAGTCGTGGGCGCTGACGAAGCCGCCGTCGCGCATATTGGCGACCTGGCCCTTGATGGTCGCGATGCCGCTGCGGCCGGCGACCGGGAACAGAGCCTTGTGCGGCGGGCGGTAGCCGGCTTCGGCCATGCCGATGGCGGTGGCCGTCGCCACGTGCAGCAGCTCGTCCTTGTGCGGCACGATGATGTCGCTATCGAGCAGGAAGCCGTTCTTCTTAGCCTCATGCGCAGAGGTCGCGACCTTGGCCGTAGCCGCGGTCAGGAAGCCGTCCTTCAGGAAGGCCAGGATGTCGGCGCCGGCATTGCCAGCGGTGGCCATCTCGGCGGCGCGGCGAGCGATATAGGTCAGGCCACCGCCGCCGGGCACCAGGCCCACGCCGACTTCAACCAGGCCCACATAGCTCTCGACGTGGGCGACACGGCGTGCGCAGTGCACGGCCAGCTCGGCACCACCGCCCAGGGCCAGGCCGCGCATGGCGGCGACGACCGGCACGCTGGCGTAGCGCAGGCGCAGCATCATGTCCTGCAGCTTCTTCTCTTCCGGCGCGATGCCCTTGCTGCCCATCTTCATGAAGACAGGCATCAGGCTCTCGAGATTGGCGCCGGCCGAGAACACGTCGTCCGGCGACCAGATCACCAGGCCCTTGTAGTCGGCTTCGGCGATCTCGACGGCGCGCAAAAGACCTTCGGTGACGGCCGGGCTGATCAGGTGCAGCTTGGCGGTGATGGAGGCGATGACGACGTTGCCGTCCAGCGTCCAGACGCGCACTTCCTCGTTCTTGAACAGCTCGGTGCCGCTCTTCAGCGGGTCGGCGGCGCCGGAGCCCAGCAGCGACTCGGGGAAGGCCTGGCGCTTGTAAACCGGCAGCTCGCTGCGCGGCTTGAACTTGCCCTCAGCGGCGCTCCACGAGCCCGCCGGCGTGTGCACGCCACCGGCTTCGGCCACCGGGCCCTCGGTGACCCAGGCCGGCAGCGGAGCGCTGGACAGCGTCTTGCCGTCGGCGATGTCGGCCGAGATCCATTCAGCGAYCTGCTTCCAGCCGGCCGCCTGCCACAGCTCGAAGGGGCCTTGCGTGGTGCCGAAGCCCCAGCGCATCGCGAAGTCGATCTCGCGGGCCGTGTCGGCCACCGTGTTCAGGTGCACGGCCGCGTAGTGGAAGCTGTCGCGCAGGATGGCCCACAGGAACTGGGCTTGCGGGTTGGTGCTCTCGCGCAGCAGCTTGAGGCGGTCGGCCGGCGCCTTCTTCAGGATGCGGGCGACGATCTCGTCAGCCTTCTTGCCGCCGGCGACGTACTCGCCCGTGGCGAAGTCCAGGCGCTGGATGTCCTTGCCGACCTTCTTGTAGAAACCGGCGCCGGTCTTCTGGCCCAGGGCGCCCTTCTCGATCAGGCCGGCCAGCACCTTGGGCGTGGCGTAGGTCGAGTAGAAGGGGTCGTCCTTCAGGTTGTCCTGCATCGTCTTGACGACGTGGGCCATGGTGTCCAGGCCGACGACGTCCGCGGTGCGGAAGGTGCCCGACGAGGCGCGGCCCAGCTTCTTGCCGGTCAGGTCGTCGACGACGTCCACCGACAGGCCGAACTTCTCGGCCTCGATCATCGTGGCCATCATGCCGGCGATGCCGACGCGGTTGGCGACGAAGTTGGGCGTGTCGTGGGCGCGCACGACGCTCTTGCCCAGCGACGTGGTCACGAAGGCTTCGAGCTGGTCGAGGATCTCCGGCTGCGTGGTCGGCGTGTTGATCAGCTCGACCAGGGCCATGTAGCGCGGCGGGTTGAAGAAGTGGATGCCGCAGAAGCGCGGCTTGATTTCTTCGGGCAGCACTTCGGAGAGCTTGGTGATGCTCAATCCAGATGTGTTCGAAGCCACGATCGCATGCGGTGCGACGAAGGGCGCGATCTTGGTGTACAGGTCGAGCTTCCAGTCCATGCGCTCGGCAATGGCCTCGATGATGAGGTCGCAGCCGCGCAGGACTTCCAGGTGCTCTTCGTAATTGGCCTGCTGGATCAGCGCGGCTTCCGATGCATCACCCAGCGGGGCCGGCTTGAGCTTCTTCAGGCCGTCGACGGCCTTGGTGACGATGCCATTCTTGGCGCCTTCTTTCGCAGGCAGGTCGAACAGCACGACCGGCACCTTGCAGTTGACGAGGTGGGCCGCAATCTGCGCGCCCATCACGCCGGCGCCGAGCACGGCGACCTTGCGGACTTGGAATCGACTCATTTCTTTCTCCATGTTTGCCAGTTGTTCATTGCCCTTCGGGCCGAGCGCCGGGCCGCCCCAAGCCGGCCCGGCTGGCGATGTGCTTGCGGCTCAACGCCGCAAGCATCGCCGTCCCCTCGGGGGACCGACCAGGCTGGCCCGCGTGCAGCGCGGCAGCCTGGGCGAGGGGCCACTTCATTCCACGCGAATCCACGTCTGCGTGCGGTAGAAGGGGCCGATGTAGCCGCGCATCTCCAGTTTCTTGCCACCGTCCACCGGCTTCAAGCGGGTGCGGTAGGTCTTGCCGTTATTAGGGTCGAGGATCTCGCCGCCGCCCCAGATGCCGTCGCCTTCGGTCTTCACGCCGCGGATGATCTGCAGGCCGACGACGGGCTGGTCCCTGCGGTCATCCTTGCACTTGTCGCATTTCGCGTTGGGCTCCGCGCTCGGGTCCAGCAGCTTGTCGATGCTGCCGACGAGGGTGCCCCCCTGTTCGCTGATGCGGACCAGCGACTTCGCGGTTTTGCCGTCGTCGTCGATGGTCTTCCACAGGCCCACGGGTGAAGTCTGCGCGAACGCAAACGCGGGCAACAGCAGGGCAGCAGCGAACAGGAATTTCATCGGGGCATCCTTGTCGTTCATCAAGCGGTTCAGAACAGAGCTTCTTCCATTTCCATCAGCGGCGCCAGGCCCRCACGGCAGGTGCGGATCAGCGTCGCCGTCTCGGGCAGCAGCTTCGCGAAATAGAAGCGCGCCGTGGCCAGCTTGGCCGTGTAGAACGGGTCACCACTGTCCTTCTTGGCCAGAGCGATCTTGGCGGCCTGCGCGAAGAAGAAGGCGAAGGTCATGTGGCCCACCACGCGCAGATAGTCCACCGCCGCGGCGCCGACCTCATCCGGGTTGCCAAAGGCCTTCATGCCCAGTTCCTGCGTGAGCTTGTTGACCTTGTCGCCGAGGTCGGCAAGCGGGTTCACGAACTCCTGCATGGCCTCGTTGGTGCCTTCTTCCTCGATGAAGGCGGCGATCTTCTTGCCGAACTTCTTCAGCGTGGCGCCGTTGTTGCCCAGCACCTTGCGGCCCAGCAGGTCCAGCGACTGGATGGTGTTGGTGCCCTCATAGATCATGTTGATGCGCGCATCGCGCACGAACTGCTCCATGCCCCATTCGTGGATGAAGCCGTGGMCGCCAAATACCTGCATGCAGTGCGAGGTGGCCAGCCAGCCGTTGTCGGTGATGAAGGCCTTGATGATGGGCGTCAGCAGCGCGACCTCGGCCTCGGCGTCCTTGCGCTCGTCCTCGTCGTCGCTCTTGAGCGCCTTGTCCAGCTGCAGCACCGTGTAGCCCTGCAGCATGCGGCCGCCTTCGGCGAAGGCGCGGGCCGTCAGCAGCATCTTGCGCACGTCGGGGTGCACGATGATGGGATCGGCGGGCTTGTCCGGGGCCTTGGGGCCGGAAAGCGCCCGCATCTGGATGCGGTCCTTGGCATAGGCGACGGCGTTCTGATAGGCCACCTCGGTCAGGCCCAGGGACTGGTTGCCGACACCCAGGCGAGCAGCGTTCATCATGACGAACATGGCGGCCAGGCCCTTGTTGGGCTGGCCCACCAGCGTGCCGTTGGCGCCTTCCAGCACGATCTGCGCGGTGGCGTTGCCGTGGATGCCCATCTTGTGCTCCAGGCCGGCGCAGAAGACGCCGTTTCGGCTGCCCAGTGAGCCGTCCGCGTTGACGTTGAACTTGGGCACGATGAAGAGCGAAATGCCCTTGGAGCCCACGGGCGCGTCCGGCAGGCGGGCCAGCACCAGGTGGACGATGTTCTCGGCCATGTCGTGTTCGCCGGCCGAGATGAAGATCTTCTGGCCGGTGATCTTGTAAGTGCCATCGGCCTGCGGTTCGGCCTTGCTGCGCAGCATGCCGAGGTCGGTGCCGCAATGCGGCTCGGTCAGGCACATGGTGCCGGTCCATTCGCCGCTGGTCAGCTTGGGCAGGTAGGTGGCCTGCTGCTCGGGCGTGCCATGGGCATGCAGGGCTTCATAGGCGCCATGCGAGAGGCCCGGGTACATCGTCCAGGCCTGGTTGGCCGAGTTCAGCATCTCGTAGAAGAACTGGTTCACCAGATGCGGCAGGCCCTGGCCGCCGAACTGCGGATCGCAGCTCAAAGCAGGCCAGCCGCCTTCGACGTACTGCTTGTAGGCTTCCTTGAAGCCCTTGGGCGGCTTGACCTCGTGCGTGGTCTTGTCGAGCGTGCAGCCCTCGGCGTCGCCGCTGAGATTGATGGGCGCAAGCACCTCGGCGGCGAACTTGCCACCCTCCTCAAGCACCGCGTTGATCGTGTCGGCGTCGATGTCTGCATGCGCGGGCAGCATCTTCAGTTCGTCGACGACGTTCAACAGCTCGTGCATGACGAACTGCATGTCACGCATGGGCGGGGTGTACTGGGGCATCGGGGTACTCCTGGAACGGTCAGTGGGTCAAGAAAGGGGTTCAGCGCTTGGCGGTGCCGGTCTTTGGAAGCTTGCGGCTGCCGTCGATGTCGAGGCCAAGCGGCGTGGCGTAGAACTGGATGGCTCGGTCGAAGCCGATGCCGGCGCGTGCCAGCGCACCGGGGATGCGCATGAAGCGCGCGTCGTGGTGCAGGGACAGGATCAGGCCGTGCAGCTCGAAGCAGATCTGCTCGACATCGGCATCGGCTTTCAGATGGCCCTCGCTGATGGCGAGCTGGATGGCCTTTTGCAGCGCCGCATGCCAGGCCTTGACCATGGCCACGAGAGCATCGCGCACCGGGCCGGGCCGGTCGTCGAACTCGACGGCGCCACTGATGTAGATGCAGCCGGAGTCGACCTCGACGGATACGCGGCGCACCCAGCGCTCGAACATCGCGCGCAGGCGCGGCAGGCCGCGCGGCTCGCGGATGGCGGTGAAGAAGACTTCTTCCTCGAACTTGGCGTGATACTCAGTGACGACCGCGATCTGCAGTTCCTCACGCGAGCCGAAGTGGGCGAAGACGCCCGACTTGCTCATGGCTGTCACATCGGCCAGTGCGCCGATGGACAAGCCCTCCAGGCCCATGTGCGAGGCCAGGCCGAGAGCAGCCTCAAGGATGGCGGCACGGGTCTGCTGGCCTTTTTGCAGCGAACGCGCAACGCGCGCCGGCTTCGCAACGCGCAGCGGGGCGGTTTTCTTGGCGGGAGTGGGCAGCGTGGACACGGGCAGAAGGGGCGGAAGCCAGCCTGGAATAAAACGAACGATCGTTCTATTTTGCAGGTCGCTCCCGTGACAGCGCCAGCTTGTCCTACCGATTTCCTAGGGTGATGTGCCTAATACTGCCAACAACCTAGTGCAAACCCCAGCCCCTCGTCCGGTCTCGCGCCGCTGAACGCGGGCGTGCCCGGCCGATCCCCGGGGGGATGGCGATGCATGCGGCATCGAGCCGCATGCACATCGCCCGACGGGCCGGCTAGGGGCGGCCCGTCGCTCGGCCCGAAAGACCGAGCCGCCACGCTGTCACGGGCGCGAGCTTGAGTGCGAGGTCGCTTCTGAAGTAGTCTCCGGCAGGAGGTTGACTTCTGTGGATGTGCTCCAACTCGATGTCTCCGGCCGACCCCAGGCCTGGATCACGACCCGTGAAGCGGCCGTGATCTACGCTTGCGACGGCGTGGCCTGGACGCTGGGCGACCCCTGCCAGGTGCTGCGCGGGGGCTGGCAGCGCATCTCCGGGCGCCAGTCGCGCATCGAGGTCCACCCCATCATTGCCGTGCGTGGCGCCGTTCCCAGCCGGGCCTGGCGCCAGGCGCCGGCGCTGACCAACAGCAAGTTGTTCGTGCGCGACCGCTTCGTCTGCGCCTACTGCGGCCACCACTGCCTGCCCGAAGACCTGACACGCGAGCACATTCACCCGACGTCGCGCGGCGGCTACGACACCTGGATGAACTGCATCACCGCTTGCCGGCCCTGCAATGGCCGCAAGGGCAACCGCATGCCGGAGGAGGCGCACATGAGCCTGCTCTACCTGCCCTATGTGCCCAGCCTGCACGAGGACATGATCCTGCGCGGCCGCCGCATCCTGGCCGACCAGATGGAGTTCCTGCTCGCCAGCGTGCCGCGCAGCTCGCGCCTGCATGGGTGATGCGGGTCATTCCCGTTGACCGCCAACGGTAAAGAGTTGTAGTCGGGGGCATCGAGCCGTCAACGGCGAGACAATTGGCGACGTTGGGCTGCCGGTTTGCCCAAGGAGTATTCGAATGTCCAAGCTCATGACCTCCCTCACCCTGGCTGCGGCCCTGGTGCTTTCGGCCTGCTCGACGACCAGCCCCGACGTCGTCCAGCGTGGTGACGCGCAACGCATGTCCCAGATCCAGGACGCCACCGTGCTGTCCTCCCGCCCCGTCACCGTCGACGGCTCGCAGAGCGGCGTCGGCGGCGTGGCCGGTGGCGTGACCGGCGCGATTGCCGGCAGCTCGGTCGGCGGCCGCCGTGAAGGCGCGGTCGTTGGCGTCATCGGTGCCGTCGCCGGCGCCGTCATCGGCAACGCCATCGAGCGCTCGGCGACCAAGGAAGATGCTCTCGAAATCATCGTCCAGCTGCGCAACGGCGAGCGCCGCGCGATCGTCCAGGCCAAGGGCGCCGAAGCCTTCAACAGCGGTGACCCCGTCGTCCTCGTGACGACCGGCGGCAAGACCCGCGTGCAGCGCGCCCCGGCCGTCGTGCCGGCCGCTCCGGCCACCAACGGCTGACGCTCACAGGCCGGCTTGTCTCCAAGGGGGGACAATCCGGCCCATGAGCATGAAGAAAACCGATCTTGAACGGCTCGCCGGCCTGAAGCTGGACAGCGCGATGCGCGGCAAGGCGGCCCCCGGCCGCTTCGGCCAGGCCGCTGCCGCCCTGCCTGACCGCAAGGCCCAGCGCAAGCTGGACGCCGCCGCCGGCCTCGTTCCCTTTGCCTGCAAGTTGCCTGCTGAACTGACCGAGCAGTTGCGCGAACGCGCCACCGGCCGTGAAGGCGGCATCAATGCGCTCGTCGCCGAGCTGCTGGCCAAGGGATTGAAGGCATGACTGATCTGGACGAACCCGTCTTCGAGGCGCGCCTATGGCGCGACAACGGCTGGACGGCCCAGGTCATCAAGAACGAAGACGACGAAGGCTGGGCTGTCGCGATGTTCAAGGCCGGCGAAAGCGAGCCGGCCCTGGTCGGCCCCTGGACCATGGGGCGCGACAAGAAGAATCCCAAGCCACTGGACGTCAACGCCTTCAACACGCTGGTTAAGACGGCCTCCGAGGTCCTCCGCCGCCATGAGCAGCAACTGCACGCCCAGCTGAACAAGGCGCTCTATGTGGCGCGCGATGGCAACTGGCTGAAGATCACGCTGGAGATCGTGCCCGCCGAAGACGATCCCTATGCCTGGCTGGCAGCCTTCGATGCCGCAGGCGAGCGCCTGGCGCAGGTCAAGGTCGCCGCCGGCTTCAAGCTCAGCCAGGCGTCCGCCGAAGCCTGGGTGGACAACGACTATGAGCGTCCCGCAGGCCGAGATTGAAGGTCCGATTGCGGCCAGACGCAGCCCGGCCGTGTCTGAAGAATGGCGTGCATCCACCCCTTGGAGCACACCATGTCCTTTCGCATCACCGGGCTGTCCGCCCAACCCTTCCAGCACCTCTTCGGCCTGAGTGACGCAGCGCTGGCCGRCCATGGCGCGCTGCGCCATCGCGGCGCGGGCCTGCCCGACCGCGTCGAACTGCGCGACACCACTGAGGATGAGTCCGTGCTGCTCATCAACCACGAGCACCAGCCTGCCGACACGCCCTACCGCTCCCGCCACGCCATCTACGTGCGCGAACAGGCCGGAGAAGCTTTCGACGCCATCGACACCGTGCCCGACGCATTGCGCAGCCGCCTGCTGTCACTGCGCGCCTTCGATGCAGCGGGCCTGATGATCGATGCGGACATCGTCGACGGCGCAGCCATCGAAGGCCTCATCGAGCGCCTGCTGTCCCAGCCCGAGGTGGACTACATCCACGCCCATTACGCACGACGCGGCTGCTATGCGGCGCTGATCCGGCGCACCTGATCCCGCTCCCCCCGAGTCGGGGGACACCCCCAAGTTCGAAGCCCACGGCGCGGACCGGCGGCGGATAGATTGCGCCGAACCCCACCGGAGACGCGCGATGACTTCGATGCCCCGCCTGCCGCTGCTCGCTGCCGCCGCCTTGCTGACGGTCGCGCCCGCCTGGGCCGCCACGCTGTACACCTTGCCCGCGCCGACGGCCACGTTGGACACCACGGTCTCGGTGACCGCCAATTTCGCCGCTGGCGCCGGCGCCGGCCTGATCGATTTCACGCTGGCCGGCTACGCCACGCTGGACGGCGACAACGGCTACATCGACATCCTGCGCGTGACGCTGAACGGCAGCGAAGTGTTCAGCGGCACCTGGAATCTCGGCGGCGGTGGCGCCGACCGCGTGCTGTTCAACCCGAACGGCGCCACGGTCGGTGCGGTGGTCAACCAGCAGCTGACGATCAGCCTCCCCGTCACGCTGGCCGCGGGCAGCAACCAACTGGTCTTCAGCATCGACAGCCCGACGAGCTTTGAAGGTTCAGACCGTGCCGGCTTCCAGGGCCTGGGCGACGAGGGCTGGGGCTTGAATGCCGCAACGGTGACCGGCGCGACTGCCCCGGTGCCCGAACCCGCCAGTGGCGCGCTGCTGCTGGCCGGCCTGGGCGTATTCGGCTGGCTGGCCAAGCGCCGGCGCTAAGCCAGATCCACGACGATCAAGGCGGCTTCATCCCGCGGCAGCGTCAGCACGCAGTGGCCATCCGGCGCAATGACGACGCTGGCCCCGAAACCGCGCTGCTCGGGTGCGTTCAGCGATTCGGGCCAGTTGCTCTGCAGCACCCAGGCGCCCAGCTCGCGCGCCAGTGCCTCGGCACCACTGCGATAGGCCTTGCACAGCGCCGCCTGCTCGGCGTCGGATTCGCTGATGTAGCTGGGCCAGAAGATCACGCGTGGCCCCGAGCCAATGGCCGCGGCGCGCAGCTCCGGTAGCAGCGCTGCGCCGTCCAGCGTCTCGCGGCACAGCACCGACGTCGCCAGCACGCCGCCGATCGCCGTCCAGCCGCGTTCATCACCCCGCGCGAAGAAAGTCGCCTCGCTGTCGGTCAGCCCGCGCTTGTGCACGCGGCCCAGCTCGCGGCCCGCGGCGTCGATGTAGAGATGGCTGTTGAACACCGCGCCGTCCACGCCCAGTGTCGGCACGCCCACGGCCGCCGCGATGCCGAGCCGCGCGCAGGCCGCACGCAGTTGCGCCTCGGCATCGGTCAGCGCCCGTTCATCGAGCAGTTCAGGCACGCGGCGGTGAAAGCCCGTCAACGCCAGCTCGGTGCCGACGCAGCCCTGGGCACCGGCCGCTGCGGCCGCCTCCAATGTGGCCAGCGTCTCGGCCAGGCTGGCCTGCAGCGTCCAGTGC
>NZ_JBFULE010000114.1:0-11413 GCF_056400485.1 Roseateles sp. P5_B10 | reverse complement strand
TCCTTGGCGTGACCATAGGCGTCGGTGAAGCTCTCGCCGAACAGCACGACTTCGCCGCCGTGGCCGCGCACTGCCTCGACCTTGACCTGGGGCGTGGTCACCGGCATCACGATGACGGCGCGGCAGCCGAGCTTTTTCGCCGACAGCGCCACGCCCTGGGCGTGGTTGCCTGCCGAAGCGCAGATGACGCCGGCCGCGCGTTGTTCGGCCGACAGATGCGCCATCTTGTTATAGGCACCGCGCAGCTTGAAGCTGAAGACGTCCTGCTCGTCCTCGCGCTTGAGCCAGACCTTGTTGGACAGACGCTTGGATAGCTTGGCGGCGGCGTGGAGATGGGTCTCGCGGGCGACTTCGTAGACCCGGGCGTTCAGGATTCGCTGCAGATAGCTGCTGCCGGGCGGCAGCATCGCGGGCACCTGAGATGACGTGCTGGACGGCGCCTTGGCGGGGGGCTGGCGTCGGCGCGAGGGGGCGCTCATCGTCTCTCCATGGTGTCTTGTTGCGGCGCCGCATGATAGGGGAGACCCTCATGCGGCGCCGCTTGCCTGCCTTCGGCGAAAAAAAACCCGAGCTTTTGCAAGCTCGGGTTGAATCCACCATGGAGGCGGTGGAGGAGACAATCGGTGCGAAAACGTTTTCGCTTGAGTGGCAGTTTAGCGCCGAGTTATGCTGCGCTGCAATATTTTTCGTGAACGAATTGGAGCTTTGACTCTAGATGACCATGGAATGCACCGTCAGTTGGCTGGGTCCTGAGGGCCCGAGTGGCATGAGCTTCGTGGCCGAGACCGGTAGCGGTCATGTGCTGAGCATGGACGGCGCGCCGGACGGTGGCGGGCGCAACCTGGCGCCGCGGCCCATGGAAACCGTGCTGGCGGGTACGGGTGGCTGCACGGCCTATGACGTGGTGCTCATCCTCAAGCGCGGCCGCCATGATGTGCGTGGCTGCAAGGTGACGCTGAAGGCCGAGCGCGCCACCAGCGATCCCAAGGTCTTCACAGCCATCCACTTTCACTTCATCGTCAGCGGCAAGGGGCTGAAGCCTGAGATCGTCGAGCGCGCAGTGGCGCTGTCGCACGAGAAATACTGTTCGGCGACAGCCATGCTGGCCAAGACCTCGGCCATCAGTACCTCTTTCGAGGTCACTGAAGTTTGAGCCAGGTCTGATCAGATGTGGTGAGCCACGGTCGTCATGACCTTGGCTGCCGCGCGCATCAGCTCCGCAATGGGCGCGGGCAATGGCCGCGCTCCGGCGGCAACGGCCGCGTCGGCATGCTCGGCTTCCTCGCGCCGCATTTGGTCGACGATGGCGCGGGATGGCGCGTCGGCCTCAGGCAGGCGTTGAAGATGCGAGGCCAAGTGGGCTTCGACCTGGCGCTCCGTTTCGACGACGAAGCCAAGGCTCCATTGATCGCCGGCCAGCCCAGCCAGGCTGCCCCAGGCGAAGGCACCGGCCCACCAGAGCGGCGCGAGGTGGCTGGTATGGCCATCCAGTTCGGCGATCCGGTCGGCCGTCCAGGCGAGGTGATCCAGTTCTTCCTGGGCGGCTTGTTCGAAGTGCCGCCGCAGCTGCTCGTTGCGGCTGAACAGCGCCTGTGACTGGTAAAGCGCCTGGGCGCAGATTTCACCGACGTGATTGACGCGCATCAGCGCTGCCGCGGATTGCTTGTCGGCCGTATCTAGCTCTACGGGCGACTGGGCCGCCGACGGCGACTGGCGGGTGGCGCGGGTGGGCACGAACACGGTGCGAAGCCCGGCGTCGAGCGCGCTGATCAACCYGTCCCGAAAGTCCAGATCACGACGATGTGAATTGCTTGCTCGAGGTTGCATTCAGTTAAGCAATGTTTCGATGAAGAAATGGTGAATCTGGGGCGGCGTTGTGGATCGGCAACGACAACACATAATTTCATATCCGTGAATTCCCCAGCATCTCAAACCTGTAGTGGAATACGCGCACTTCCTCATAGGAGGTAAGTCGCTGTGGCCTGTTCGCTCGGCGACTCGGATGAATACCTAGGAGTATCGAATGAAGAAAGCTCTGATTGCCTTGGCCGTCCTCGGTCTGACCGGCGGCGCTGCCGTCGCGCAATCGTCCGTCACTCTGTTTGGCGTCATTGATGCCGACCTGAAGTACGTCAAGACCGGCGGTCTCACGGTGAAGAAGTTGGACTCCAGCGGTCTGAACACCAGCCGTTTCGGCGTGCGTGGCACCGAAGATCTGGGCGGCGGCCTGAAGGCTGGCTTCTGGCTGGAATCCCAAGTCGACACCGACACCGGTGTCGCTGGTGGCGGTAGCGCCTTCTGGGGGCGCCGCGCCACGGTCAGCCTGAGCGGCGACTTCGGTGAAGTGCGCCTCGGCCGCAACAAGACCGTCTCGCGCCTGCACGTCGAAGACTTCGACCCGTCCGCATTCACCGGCCTGGGCAGCGTCAGCGTGCTGTACAGCAACCTGGGCAGCGGCAACGGTACGTCTTTCGGCCGTGCTGACAACCTCGTCTCGTATTCCCTGCCGGCCAATCTCGGCGGCTTCTACGGCGGTGTGGACATCTCGGCTGGTGAAGGCGTGGACACGAACAAGGGCCAGTCCGTTCGTCTGGGCTATAAGCAGGGTCCCCTGCACGTGTCGGGCGCCTATGCCAGCACGTCCAACGCGGGTGACAGCAGCAAGTTCAAGCTGACCTCGATCGGTGCAGCCTACGACTTCGGCGTGATTCGCCCGTCGCTGTCCTACACGGAGTCCAAGTACCTGTCGCGCAAGCAGCAGATCCTGACGGCTGCCGTGACGGCACCGCTTGGCCAGGGTCAACTGTGGGCCTCGTTCACGGACGCCAAGGCCAATGCTGGCGCCGAGACGGCCGTCGCGGGCTACACCGCCATCGGCGATGCGAAGCTGTTCGCGGCTGGCTACATCTACAACCTGTCCAAGCGTACCGCGCTGTACACGACGTTCTCGCAGCTGAAGAACAGCGGCGCTGCGCGCTTCGCCGTCGGCGGCGCTCCTGCAGCGACCTCCAACGGCCTGAAGTCCACCGGCTACGACGTCGGTGTTCGTCACAGCTTCTGATGTCGAGCGGCCTCTCGGCCGCAGCGAAATCAGCCAAGCCGCCTTCGGGCGGCTTTTCTTTTGTCCCATGCGGGACAGGGGAATTGCTGTGGGAAATCAACAACAGAGCTCGCGTTATGGCAGGGCGCATCACTGAGAATCAAAAAGTTCACTTTTCTTCGCAGGAGACAACCTTGATGAAAAAAGCCACTCTGGCAGTTGCCGCTCTGGCCGCTTGCACCTCTTCCGCTTGGGCCCAGTCCACCGTGACCCTGTACGGCATCGTGGACGCTGCCGCGCGTTACACCACCAACGTCAATCCTGGAGCTGCACCAAAGCAGTTGATCCCTGGCGGCATGTCGCAAAGCCGTCTGGGCGTGAATGTCGTGGAAGACATGGGCGGCGGTCTCAAGGCTCTGGTGAACATGGAGCATCGCCTCAGTTCGGATACCGGCGCTGCCGCCTCTACTTCCGATTTCTGGCGTCAAGCCTGGGTTGGCCTGCAGTCCAGTGACCTGGGCCAGATCCGCCTCGGTCGTCAATACAACATCCTGTTCGACGTCTACACGTCGACCTTCGCATCCTTCCGCTACTCGCCGTATATCGAGGCGTACAAGCCCGAAATCGGCATGTCCATGGCCGCGCGTCAGGACAACATGGTCAAGTACCTGGCCCAGTTTGGCAGCTTCTATGCCGAAGTCCAGGTGAGCGCCGGTGAAGGTCAATCGGGCGCTGCCGCGGCTTTCCCGAACAAGACCGTCGGCGGCTTGGTTCGCTACAACGACGGTAAGTTCGGCGCGGGCGCCGCATATCTGCAAGCGACCGAGCAGACCGGCAAGAAGATCAAGGCGACCGTCCTCGGCGGCTCGTACACGAATGGCCCGCTCTACCTGCATGCGTCGTGGGGCGAGAACAAGTTCGAAAACCCCTTCACGCTGTTGAGCCTGAGCAGCCCCGCAGCTTTCGCGGCCTCGACCGCCGCCGGCGGCCCGGCCAATATCGCCCTGGCGACGCGTACAGCCTATACCGGCGGTATCTTGGGCGCGAACATCTTCAATGGCGATGCGGCTGACATCAAGAAGCGCACCATGATCATGTTCGGCGCGACCTATCAGTTGACGCCTCAGCTGAACATCGGCGCCAATGCCTGGCTGACCGAACAAACGCACTACGGCACGGTCCAGAACCTGGGCCCGTTCAGTGCGGCCTTTGCAGCGGCGCCTGGCGGTTTCTCGACGAACGCCAACACCAAGTCCAAGGCTAACTTCTTCGCCGTCGTCCTCGACTACGCGTTCTCCAAGCGCACCGACGCCTACCTGGAAATGGACTACACCAAGCTCAAGGGCGAGGTGCTGTTCCTGAACGGCGCTGGCAAGCGTGGCGGCGCGATGGTCGGTCTGCGTCACCGCTTCTGATGCCGATGCGGGGCTTCGGCCTCGCGAGGCGTCTCGACGGGCCGCGAAAGCGGCCCGTTTTCATTGGCGGCTCAGGCTCGCGGAGCTAGGGCTTTCCCGGGAAGCCCCGGCCCCCGCACTTCGCCATGATCCCGCCTTCGCGCCGCGCAAAGACGCGCTCGCTTCAAAGTCTTCATGCTGGTCTTCATCCTTCGCCGCCTTGTCCAGGCTCTCGTCGTCATGCTGACGGTCGCCTTCATCGCCTTCATGCTGTTTCAGTACGTGGGCGACCCGGTCACGAATCTGCTGGGCCAGGATGCGACCGAGGAGCAGCGCATCGCCTTGCGCAAGGATCTGGGCCTGGATCAGCCCTTTCCCGTGCAATTCGCGCGCTTCGCGGTCAACGCGGCCCAGGGCGAATTCGGCATCAGCCTGCGCCAGGGCCGCAAGGTTTCAAGCCTCATCGTCGAACGCTTCCCGGCGACGCTGGAGCTCGCTCTCGTCGCCGGCCTGATTGCGCTCGGCCTGGGCATTCCGCTGGGCGTCTATGCGGCGCTGCGCCGCGGCAAGGCAAGCGCGCAACTGCTGATGACGGGCACGCTGTTCGGTGTCAGCCTGCCCAATTTCGTCATCGGCATCGTGCTGATCTGGATCTTCGCGGTCGAACTCAAATGGCTGCCGAGCTTCGGCCGCGGCGAAGTCGTTGCCCTTGGAGCGTGGACTTCGGGCCTGCTGACGCGCGACGGCCTGCTGCACCTCGTCTTGCCGGCCTTCACGCTGTCGGCCTTCCAACTGACGCTGATCATGCGGCTCGTGCGCGCCGAGATGTTGGAGGTGCTGCGCACCGACTACATCCGCTTTGCCCGCGCCCGCGGCCTGACGGACCGCAGCGTCTACTTCGGCCATGCATTGAAGAACACGCTGGTGCCCGTCATCACGATCACCGGCCTGCAACTCGGCTCATTGATTGCCTTTGCCATCATCACCGAGCAGGTCTTCCAGTGGCCCGGCATGGGCCTGCTCTTCATCCAGGCCGTGCAGTTCGCCGACATCCCCGTGATGGCCGCCTATCTCTGCCTGATCTCGCTGATCTTCGTCGTCATCAATCTGGGCGTTGACCTCCTCTATTTCGCCGTCGATCCGCGCCTGCGCGTTGAGGGCAAAGCACATTGACCATGGCAGTCGACGCCAATCCCAACTCCACCCCGTCGGCATCCGCGCTGCGCGGCTTCTTCGACGGCGACGTCTGGCATTCCTTTCGGAACTCGCCGGTCGCGATGCTGGCCGCCGCCATTGCGCTGGTCTGCCTTGTCTGCGCGCTGTTTGCGGAGCTTGTGGCGCCGCACAACCCTTTCGACCTGGCGACGCTGGAACTGATGGACTCGCTCAAGCCGCCGGCCTGGGTCGATGGCGGCGAAGCCAGGTACCGGCTCGGCACGGACGGCCAGGGCCGCGACATTCTGTCCGCGCTGATGTACGGCGCGCGCATCTCGCTGCTCGTCGGCATCGCCTCGGTGCTGCTGTCCATCCTGATCGGCGTCAGCCTGGGCCTGCTGGCGGGCTTCGTTGGCGGCCGCACGGACGCCTTCATCATGCGCATCTGCGATGTGATGCTGTCCTTCCCGTCCATCCTCGTCGCGCTGATGATCAGCGGCGTCGGCCGCAGCCTCTTCCCGCACGCTCCCGACATGCTGGCCTTCGTCGTCCTCGTGCTGGCGATTGCGCTGACGGGCTGGGTGCAGTACGCACGCACCGTGCGCGGCTCGACGCTGGTGGAGCGCAACAAGGAGTACGTGCAGGCCGCTCGCGTCATCGGCGTCGGCTCGCTGCGCATCATGCGTCGCCATGTGCTGCCCAATGTGCTCGGGCCGGTGCTGGTGTTGGCCACCATCCAGATCGCGTCGGCCATCATTACCGAGGCGACCCTGTCCTTTCTCGGCGTCGGCGTGCCGGCGACCAGCCCGTCCCTGGGTACGCTGATCCGCAATGGCAATGACTACCTGTTCTCGGGCGAATGGTGGATCACCGCCTGGCCCAGCCTGACGCTGGTGCTGATCACGCTCAGTGTGAACCTGCTGGGCGACTGGCTGCGTGACGCGCTCAACCCCCGTCTGCGATGACTGTCCCTTTGCTTGAAGTCAGCCACCTGCGGGTGGAGTTCCCGACCCGCCGCGGCACGTTGTTGGCGCTGGACGACATCTCTTTCTCGATCGCTCCCGGTGAGATCCTTGGCGTCGTCGGCGAATCCGGCGCCGGCAAGTCGCTGACCGGTGCGGCCATCATTGGCCTGCTGGACCCGCCGGGCCGCATCGCCGCCGGCGAGATCAGGCTCGCGGGCCGGCGCATCGACAACCTGCCTTACGAGCAGATGCGCCGTATCCGCGGCAAGGAGATCGGCGCTGTCTTCCAGGATCCGCTGACGTCGCTGAATCCGCTCTACACAGTTGGCCGGCAACTCACCGAGACGATCACGACCCACCTTGATTTGAGCGCCGCCCAGGCCCGGGCCCGGGCCGTCGAACTGCTGGCGTCCACCGGCATTCCGGCGCCCGAGGCTCGGGTCGATCACTTCCCGCACCAGTTTTCCGGCGGCATGCGCCAGCGTGTCGTCATCGCGCTGGCCCTGGCGGCCAACCCCAAGCTCATCGTCGCCGACGAGCCGACCACGGCGCTGGACGTCTCAATCCAGGCGCAGATCATTGCGCTGCTGAGGAAGGTCTGCCGCGAGCAGGGCGCGGCCGTSATGCTGGTCACCCACGACATGGGCGTCATCGCCGAAACCTGCGACCGCGTCGCCGTCATGTACGCCGGCCGCATCGCCGAGATCGGCCCGGTGGCCGACGTCATCCACCACCCGGCCCACCCTTATACCGTCGGGCTGATGGGGTCCATCCCGGCGATGGACGAGGATCGCGAACGCCTGCTGCAGATCGATGGCTCGATGCCGCGCCTCACTGCGATCCCACCGGGATGCGCCTTCAACCCGCGCTGCCCTCGCGTTGTCGAGCGTTGCCGTGCCGAGCGGCCCGAACTGGTCCAGGTTGGCGCGACGACTGCGGCCTGCTGGCGGCCTGTCACCGTGGAGGTGCCGCGATGAGCACGCCCCTCGTCGAGGTACGGGACCTTGCCAAGATCTTTGACGTTTCACCCCCCTGGCTGAACCGCGTCGTCGAGCGCAAGCCCAGGGCTTTTGTGCATGCGGTGGACGGCGTGTCCTTCAGCATCGAGCGCGGCAAGACGCTGGCTCTCGTCGGCGAGAGTGGCTGCGGCAAGAGCACGGTCGCACGCCTGCTGGTTGGGCTGTACGCGACGACGCGCGGCGCGGTCAGCTTCGACGGCGAGGACATCGCCAAGACGCTGGCCGGTGCCGGTGCCCTGAAGCTGCGCCGGCGCATGCAGATGATCTTCCAGGATCCCTATGCGTCGCTGAACCCGCGCTGGAAGGTGCTGGATATCGTCGCCGAGCCACTGCGCGAGCACGGCCTGATCCCGGGCGACGCGGAGGCCAGGCAGCGCGTCGGTGAGCTGCTCAGCTCGGTTGGCTTGAATCCGGCCGATGCCGAGAAATTCCCGCACCAGTTCTCTGGCGGCCAGCGTCAGCGCATCTCCATCGCCCGTGCGCTCGCGACGCAACCGGAATTCCTTGTCTGCGATGAGCCGACTTCTGCGCTGGACGTGTCTGTGCAGGCTCAGGTCCTCAACATCATGAAGGATCTTCAGCGCGAACGCGGCCTGACCTACCTCTTCATCTCGCACAACCTGGCCGTCGTGCGCCATGTGGCCGACCAGGTCGGCGTCATGTATCTCGGCCGCCTCGTCGAGGTGGCCGACAAGGCCCTGCTGTTCGCGCGCCCGCTGCACCCTTACACACGCATGCTGCTGGATGCGATCCCCGACATCCACATGAGCGGCCGCGCCCGCACGCCGGTGCAGGGCGAGGTGCCCAACCCGCTGAATCCGCCGAGCGGCTGCAGTTTCCACCCACGCTGCCCGCTGGCCAATGTGCGCTGCAAGGCCGAGCGGCCGGCGCTGCTGGAGATCAAGGGTGTGCGCGTGGCCTGCCACGCGGTGGAAGAAGGCCGGGACTAGCGCGCAGGGCCAGACGCCGGAGCAGAGGCCGCGCCGGCCGGCTTGGGCAGCGTCAGCGGCCCCTTCTGCCCACAACCCATGAGGGCGGTAAGGGTGATCAGCAGGACACCTAAACTGGCGGCAGTCTTCTTCATCCGCCCAGTTTATGCCCCTGTCCGACGCCGATTACCACGCCAAGGCCCACGCCCTGCTCGCTCGCATCGAGGAGCAGATCGATGCCTGGCTCGAGGCCGACGTGGTGGACATCGACACCCATCGCACCGGTGGCCTGCTGGAGCTGAGCATGCCCGGAGGCAGCAAGATCGTGCTGAACACCCAGCCCCCGCTGCAGGAGATCTGGCTTGCGGCGCGCTCGGGCGGCTATCACTTCAAGTGGGACGGCTCGCAATGGGTGGACCGCGAAGACCAGGAATTCCTCGCGCGCCTGTCGCGCTGCGCAAGCGAGCAGGCAGGCCAGGCGCTGGCGTTCAGCACCTGAGCCGCTATCTCTTGAAGAGGTCCAGGATGGACTTCTTCTCGTCCTCGGTCGCCGCGCCAGGTACCGCCGCGGGTTCGCTGGACAGTTCACGCACGCTGTTGCCGGTTGTGTATTCCTCGTAGAACCACTCGCCATTGACGTTGACGATGCCTTCCGGCGGCGTGATCTCGTCGACGGGCTTGCCCTTCAGTGCAAAGCCCATGTACTCGATCCAGACCGGCAGGCTCAAGCCTCCGCCCGTCTCGCGGTCGCCGAGCTTGCGCGGCTGGTCATAGCCGATCCAGACGATGGCGACGAGATCCTTCTGGTAGCCGGCGAACCAGGCATCCATCGAATCATTGGTCGTGCCGGTCTTGCCATAGATGTCGGGACGCTTCAGCGTCGCCTGGGCGCGGGCTGCGGTGCCGCTGCGCGTGACCTCCTGCAGCAGGCTGCTCATCAGGAAGGCGTTGCGTGGCTCGATGGCGCGGGTGTCGTCGGTCAGCGTGACGGGCAGGGCTTCGTAGAGCAGCCGGCCCTTGTTGTCGGTGATCCTGGCGATGAGCTGCGGGCTGACGCGATAGCCGCCGTTGGCGAATACCGCATAGCCCTGGGCCATCTGCATGGGCGTCACCGAGCCGGCGCCCAGGGCCATGGTCAGATAGGCAGGGTGCTTCTCGGCCTCGAAGCCGAAGCGCGTGATCCAGTCCTGCGCGTAGCGCACGCCGATGGAGTGCAGCACGCGAATGGAGACCATGTTCTTGGATTTGGCCAGCGCCGTGCGCAGCGGCATCGGGCCTTCGAACTTGCCGTCGTAGTTCTTGGGCTCCCAGGGCTGGCTGCCGGTCGTGCCGGCGTCGAAGAACAGCGGCGCATCGTTGACGATGGTGGCCGGCGTGAAGCCCTTCTCCAGCGCCGCCGAGTAGATGAAGGGCTTGAAGCTCGAACCCGGTTGACGCCAGGCCTGGGTCACATGGTTGAACTTGTTCTTGTTGTAGTCGAAGCCGCCGACCATGGCGTGCACCTGGCCGGTCTTCGGGTCCAGGGACACGAAGGCGCCCTCGACCTCGGGCAGTTGGGTGACGGTCCACTCGCCGCCGTCCTTCTGCTTGGCGCCCTTGACGACGCGGATGACGGCGCCTCGGCGGATGCGGGTCTTGGGATTGCCCTTGTCGGACAGGCCGGAGGTGGCAGGCTTGAGACCTTCGCCGATGATGGCGATCACGTCGCCGCTTTGCAGCACCGCCGTCACCTTCTTGGGATCGGCCTCCAGCACGACGGCGGCAAGCAGCTCGTCATTGGCAGGGTGGTCGGCCAGCACCAGCGCGATGCGCGCGTCCAGTTCCTTGGCGTCGCTCGGCAGATCGGCATAGGCCTCGGGGCCGCGGTRGACCTGGCGCTTCTCGTAGTCGAGGATGCCACGGCGCAGCGCGCGGTAGGCCGTGTTCTGCTCGGCGCTGTTCAGCGTCAGATAGACGTTCAGCCCTCGCGAATAGGCTTCGTCGCCATACTGGCTGAAGATCAGCTGGCGCGCCGCCTCGGCGACGAACTCGGCATGCGATACCGACTCCTGCACCGGGCGGATGCGCAGCTTCTCGGCTTTGGCCTCATCACGCTGCTCCTCGGTGATGTAGCCCGTCTCATACATCCGCTCGATGATGTATTGCTGACGGATGTTCGCGCGGCGCGGGTTGTTGATGGGGTTGTAGGCCGACGGCGCCTTGGGCAGGCCGGCCAGCATCGCAGCCTCGGCGATGCTGAGCTTGTCCAACGTCTTGCCGAAGTAGATCTCGCTGGCTGCCGCGAAGCCATGCGCGCGGTGGCCCAGGAAGATCTGGTTCATGTAGATCTCGAGGATCTTTTCCTTGGACAGCGCCGACTCGATCTTCAGCGCCAGCAGAATCTCGTAGATCTTGCGCGTGAAGGTCTTTTCCGTGGAAAGGTAGAAGTTGCGCGCCACCTGCATCGTGATGGTCGATGCGCCCTGGCTGCGCGACTCGCCCACATTGGCCAGGCCCGCGCGGATGATGCCCAGGTAGTCGACGCCGCCATGCTGATAGAAGCGTGCGTCCTCGATAGCTAGCACGGCCTCCTGCATGACCTTGGGAATCTCGCGGATTGGCAGGTAGTTGCGGCGCTCCTCGCCAAACTCGCCCAGCAGCACACCGTCAGTGGACAGCACGCGCATGGGCAGCTTGGGTCGATAGTCCGTCAGGCCACTGATGTCGGGCAGGTTGGGATAGGCCAGGGCCAGCCCCAAGGCCAGCAGCAGGCATACGGCCGCGATGCCGCCTGCCACGACGCCCAGAGCCCACAAGGCCCAGCGACCGAGGCGGGAGCTCAGGCCGGAGACGGGACGGGAGGTGGGTGTGCCGGCGGGCGAAGGACTAGGTGCAGCAGAGCGGGGCTTGTCGATCATGAGCCGGCGGGGCG
>NZ_JBFULE010000113.1:0-11519 GCF_056400485.1 Roseateles sp. P5_B10 | reverse complement strand
GGAAGACATCAAGAAGGCCTACCGCAAGCTGGCCATGAAGCACCACCCCGACCGCAACCAGGGCGACGGGGCGAAGAAGTCCGAGGAAAGCTTCAAGGAGGCCAAGGAGGCCTACGAGATGCTGTCCGACGCGCAAAAGCGCGCGGCCTATGACCAGTACGGCCATGCCGGCGTCGACCCCAACATGGGCGCCGGCCGCGGCGGCCCGGGCGCGGAAGGCTTTGGCGGCTTTGCCGAGGCCTTCGGCGACATCTTTGGCGACATCTTTGGCGGCCAAGGCGGCCAGCGCCGTGGTGCGGGCGGCGGCCAGCAGGTCTACCGCGGCAGTGACCTCAGCTACGCGATGGAGATCACGCTCGAGGAAGCCGCCCGCGGCAAGGAAACGCAGATCCGCATTCCCAGTTGGGAAGGCTGCGAGACCTGTGGCGGCACCGGCGCCAAGCCTGGCACCAGCGCCAAGACCTGCGGGTCATGTCAGGGCTCGGGCACGGTGCACATGCGCCAAGGCTTCTTCAGCATCCAGCAGACCTGCCCGCACTGCCACGGCAGCGGCAAGATCATTCCCGACCCCTGCACCACCTGCAACGGCCAGGGCAAGGTCAAGAAGCAGAAGACGCTGGAAGTGAAGATCCCAGCCGGCATCAACGAGGGCATGCGCATCCGCTCGGCGGGCAATGGCGAGCCGGGCGTGAATGGCGGCCCCAGCGGCGACCTCTACATCGAGATCCGCATCAAGCAGCACGAGATCTTCGAGCGCGATGGCGATGACCTGCATTGCACGATGCCGGTGTCCATGATCACCGCCGCCCTGGGCGGCAACATCGAAGTCCCCACGCTCGGCGGCAAGGCGGAGATCGAACTGCCCGAAGGCACCCAGCACGGCAAGACCTTCCGGCTGCGTGGCAAGGGTATCAAGGGCGTGCGTTCGAGCTATCCGGGCGACCTGTACTGCCACATCGCCATCGAGACGCCGGTCAAGCTGACCGAGCATCAGAAGAAGCTGCTCAAGGAGCTCGATGAGTCGCTGAAGAAAGGGGGCGAGCGCCACTCGCCCAACGCCAAGAGCTGGACGGATCGGGTCAAGGACCTGTTCAAGTAAGCGAGCACCAAACCGGTCAGAGCCGCGGCTTCCGCAAGGAGCCGCGGCTTTTTTACGCCTGTCACGCGCAGCCCGCCTGCGTCGTAAATCACGCCGCGCACCAAAAGAGCGAGTAAACGAGATCTCCCGACTTGACTCATAAACCCTAAAGTCCGTCGACTGTCACCCCAATGACTCATAAGTGACTTCTTCTGCGCGTCTCCCGATCAAAATCCACGGCCCGGCGCCGGGGCGGGAGGCCGCATGTTCCTGATGGACCAGACCATCCAGACGGCGTCGGCGTTGATCATCGACAGCAACGCCAACTCACGCAGCCTGATGTCGGCGCAGTTGCGCGACCTGGGTGTCGGCACCGTGCGCCAGACGCCACGCGTGAAGGATGCGCGGGTGATGCTGGAGCATCAGACGTTTGACATCGTGCTGTGCGACTACCACTTCGACAGCAGCGACACCTCGGGCCAGGACCTGCTCGACGAACTCCGTCGTGAAGGCCTGCTGCCCTATTCCACGGTCTTCGTCATGGTGACGAGCGAGGCCACGTACGCCAAGGTGGCCGAGGCCGCTGAAGCCGCGCTCGACGCCTACCTCATCAAGCCCTACACCAGCGCCAACCTCGCCGAGCGCCTGGCCAGTGCGCGCCACCGCAAGCGCGTGCTCAAGGGCATCTTCGAGGCCATCGAGAACCAGGACTTCGAGACCGCTGCCAACCTCTGCCTGGCGCGCTTCGATGCCAAGGACAAGTACTGGCTCTATGCCGCGCGCATCGGTGCCGAGTTGCTGCTGCGGCTGAAGCGCTTCGACGACGCGCGCACGCTGTACGAGGCCATCATCGCTGCCAAGACCGTGCCCTGGGCGCGACTGGGCGTGGCGCGTACCGAGGTGGCCAGCGGCAATTTGCAGGCCGCACGCCGCACGCTGGAAAACCTCACCGGCGACCTGCCCGACTACGCCGACTCGCATGACCTGATGGGCCATGTGCAGATGGAACAGGGCGACCTCGCCCAGGCACTCAAGACCTATCAGACCGCCGCGACGCTGACGCCCGGCTGCCTGCTGCGCCTGCAGCGCTGTGGCTCACTGGGTTTTTACGCCGGCCAGCGCGCCGAGGCGCTGAAGATGCTGGAGCGCGCCATGTCCCAGGGCCTGCGCTCCAAGCTCTTCGACATGCTCAGCCTCGTGCTGATCGGCCTGATGCGCTTTGACGCGAAGGACCACAAGGGCTTCAAGTACACCCACGACGCGCTGGCCGCCGCGCTGGAACGCGCGCCGGGCTCCATCCGGCTGCAGCGCTTTGACCTGGTCTTGCGCGGCCTGGCCTTCCTGCTGGAGCGCCGTGTCGGCCAGGCCCTGGTCATGGCACGCGAGGTCACCGAGCATGCCCAGAGCGGCAACTTCGACCTCGAGGCGGCCTCGCTGCTGACGGCGCTGTGGATACGCCTGTCCAGCCAGGAGGTCGAGCTTGAAGAGATGATGCCCATTCTGCGCGGCCTGGGCACGCGCTACTGCTCGGCCAAGGCCAGCACCGAGATCCTCGTGTCCATGTCCGAAGGCCACCAGGGCGCGGCCGAGCAGTTCCGCGATTGTCACCAGCAGATCTTCAATGTCGCCGAGACGGCCATGCGCCACTCGCTGCGCGGCAGTGCCAAGGTGGCCGTCGAGCTGCTGATCCAGCAGGGCGAGGCCACGCGCAACGCCAAGCTCATCGACATGGCCGGCCTGGTGCTGAAACGCCATGCCGAGAAGATCGAAGGCGCTTCAAGCCTTGCCGAACAGATCGACGACCTGCACGGGCGCTATGTGAAGCCCATGGGCGGCGGGCCAGGCAAGGCGCGGGCCGCGGGCGGCGTCACGCTGCGCGCGGCGACGGCCGAAATCGCCGCTTGAGCTGACCCGGCGCTGTCGGCCACGTATCACCCGAGACGCCAGCCCGCGCGGGGCCGCGAGAATGCGTCGCCGCCTCTTTCCGCCTCCTGATGCCTTTGCTCAAGCGCCTGCTGGCCTGGTTCCAGCCCGACACCTCGCGTCCCCTCACCCAGGCCTGGCTGGCCGCCCTGTGGATGGGGTTGCTGGCCAATTGGCCGCTGTGGCAGCAGCTGCACGGCATGGCCGATGTGCGCCCCTTCTTCATCCTTGCCTTTGCCGGCATGGTCACCGCCGCGACCGGCGCGCTGCTGAGCCTGCTGGCCTGGCCGCGCTTCATCAAGGGCCTGCTCGTCGTGCTGCTGCTGAGCGCCGGCGCCCTGGCCCACTTCATCGGCAGCTACGGCATCGTCTTCGACCCCACCATGGTCACGAACATGGTGCAGACCGACGTGCGCGAAACGCGCGACCTGCTGAGCTGGCGGCTGCTCGTCAGCATCGCAGTGCTGGGCGCCTTGCCCGCCTGGTGGTTGCTGCGCCGGCCCACCGCGCCGCGGCAGGCCCTGCCGAAGCGCCTGGGCGGCAACGTCGTCGCCTTTGGCCTCGGCCTCGTCGCGATGGTGCTGCTGGCGTTGAGCGTGTTTGCCGATCTGTCATCGACGATGCGCAACTACAAGACCATCCGCTACATGGTCACGCCGCTGAACGCGGTCTATTCGATCAKCAGTGCCGCGCTGCGCCGCCAGGCCGCACCCAGCGGCCCGCCCGCCGTCATCGGCGTCGACGCCCGGCTGCTGCCGCGCGCGGAAGGGGCCAGGCCGCCGTTGCTGCTGTTCGTCGTCGGCGAGACGGCGCGCTCCATGAACTTCAGCCTGAACGGCTACGCACGGCAAACGAACCCGGAGCTGGCCAAGCTGCCAAGCTCGAATCTGATCAGCCTGCGCCAGGTCACCTCCTGTGGCACCGCCACGGCGGCCTCCCTGCCCTGCATGTTTTCGCCGCTGGGCCGCGAGGCTTTTGGCGACGTGAAGGGTACGCAGGAAAACCTGCTCGACGTGCTGCAACGCACCGGCCTGGCCGTGCTGTGGCTGGACAACCAGAGCGGCTGCAAAGGCCTTTGCGACCGCGTGCCCAACAGCTCAACAGCCAAGCTGCCTGAAGGCGCGGCTCCGCTGCCGGCGGGCCTGTGCGATGGCGAAGAATGCTTCGACGAAGCTTTGCTGCATGAGTTGGACAAACGCATCGCGGCGCTGGATCCGGCGCGTGTGAAGCGTGGCGTCGTCCTCGTCATGCACCAGATGGGCAGCCACGGCCCGGCCTACTTCAAGCGCTCACCGCCCGACCTCAAGCCCTTCCAGCCCGAGTGCAAGAGCAACGCGCTGCAGCAGTGCCCGCGCGAGCAGGTCGTCAATGGCTACGACAACACGCTGGTGACGACCGACCGCCTGCTGGCGCGCAGCATCGCCTGGCTGCAGGCGCAACAGGCCTTCGATGTGGGCATGCTCTACGTCTCTGACCACGGCGAGTCGCTGGGCGAGAACGGCCTCTATCTGCACGGCATGCCCTATGCCATGGCGCCGGCCGAGCAAACGCATGTGCCCATGGTGCTGTGGGTGCCCGAGGGTGGAGGGCTGGCTGCGTCGCTGAAGCCCGGCTGCCTGCAAGGCCTGCGCGACAAGCCCGCCTCGCACGACAACCTCTTCCACACCGCGATGGGTTGGGTGGGCGCTCGGTCGGACGTCTACAAGGCCGATTGGGATTTGCTCGCCGGCTGCCGGCGCTAGAACAGGCTCCCCTGCGCTGACGGTTTGCGTGGCGGTGTGAACAGCGCCAGTTGCACCGGCCGCCGCTTGTTGCGCAGGCCCAGCTTGTGGACGGCCCGCTGGAAGCGCGCCTGCAGCAGCTGAGCCCACACGCCTTCGCCGGTAAAGCGCGTGCCGAAGCGAGCGTCGTTGTCTTTGCCGCCGCGCATGTCGCGGATGCGCGCCATGACACGCTCGGCGCGGTCGGGGAAGTGGCGCTGCAGCCAGTCCTGGAACAGCGGATTCACCTCCCAGGGCAGGCGCACCGGGATGCTGAACGCCGAACTCGCCCCGGCCGCTGCAGCGGCTTCGAGGATGCGTTCCAGCTCGGGCTCGTTGATGAAGGGAATGACGGGCGACACGCTGACGCCCACCGGCACGCCAGCCTCGGCCAGTGCCTGGATGGTGCGCAGCCGCCGCGCGGGCGCCGCAGCGCGTGGCTCGAGGATGCGGGCGAGGTCGTTGTCCAGCGTCGTCACCGACAGGTAGACCGACACCAGGCCCTGCATGGCCATCGGTGCGATCAGGTCCAGGTCGCGCTCGATGCCGCTGCTCTTGGTGACGACCGAGAACGGGTGGCTGCACTCCGCCAGCACGTCGACGATGCGGCGCGTGATGCCCAGCTTGCGTTCAACCGGTTGGTAAGCATCGGTGGCCGTGCCCAGCACCAGCGACTTGGGCACGTACTTGGCGCCGGCCAGCGTTTCGCGCAGACGCTCGGCCGCATTGACCTTGGCAATGATGCGGGTCTCGAAGTCCAGCCCCGGCGACAGGTTCAGATAGCTGTGCGTGGGCCGCGCAAAGCAGTAGATGCAGCCGTGTTCGCAGCCTCGATACGGGTTGATGGAGTAGTCGAAGGAGATGTCGGGCGACTGGTTGCTGGTGACGATCTTCTTGGCGTGCTCTTCGATGATCTGCGTGGCCACCGGCACATGCTCTTCGCCGGCCTCCTGGTCCAGCGAACCCCAGCCGTCGTCGTACTGCTCACGCTCGCGCTGCTCGAAGCGATGGGGCATGGCGGTGGCCGTGCCACGGCCCTTGATGGAGTCGATCGGGACGAGGGCCGGCTGGGCGGCGGCAATGCGGGTGGGAGCAGGCGACATACTGTAAATATATACAGTATTTTGACGATATTCCAGGCAAACCCCGCGCCTCCTCGGGATGGTGGCGTGACACGCCTTGCGTAGAGTCCGCCCGATGCCCCATCCACTTGCGCGGCCCTGGCCGCTGTTGCTTCTTGCCCTGGCCGCGACCTGCGGCGCCGCCTCACCCCTGCCGACCCCGGGGCACTACCGCATCGATGGCGAAGCCACCATGCGCAGCGGCAGCGGCCCCCTGTTGGTCGAACGCGTCGAGCGCTGGGACGGCAGCAACGGCAACCGCTTCATCACCACGCGGGCCGACGGCCGCTCCCACCAACAGACCTATGCCGGCACCGAGCCGGTGACCTGGTGCGTGCCGGCTGCCTCGGTGCCGCCCAACCAGTTGCCCGACCGCTGCAAGACACGCTGGTGGCCGGCACAGGGCGGCACCCTGCTGCAGGCCGAGTGCCAGGCCGGCCGGCTGCAGGAGCAATGGAAGCAGCTCGACGCCAAGACCTGGGAGCGGCAGATGCGCCTCACGCTCGCGCCGGGAGGCGGTGGCAGCGACCCCGCGGCCGCTCTCGCCATGGTCGAGCGGGGCCTGTCGCCAGCCGAGGCCGCCAAAGCCCGCGCGGCGATCGCGGCCCTGCCCTCGGCCCAGGGCCGGGCCGCCGCGATGGCGCCGGTCTACGAAAAGATCGAGGCCACCATCCGCAACGGCAAGCCGGAGGAAGCAGCCGCCGCGCGCCAGCAACTGGCCGCCCTGCAAGCCGCCCAAGGCGGCAGTGGCGTGACGTGGACGACGACGCTGACCGAGCGCTGGACACTCACCGGCGATCACTGCAAGCCGGGCTCCTGAAACGCAGCCGCGACCGCGAGAACGCGGCCGAGATAATCCGCCCGCTTTCCCCTTGGCGACTTTTGCCCTTTTGGCAGGTGCCCTCGTCCGCCCAATGCCTCTCGAAGCGATTCCCGGCACCCCCGCCCGACTGCGCGATCAGCGCGACTACATGCGCCTGCTGGGGGCCCGCGTGACCGGCGGCGCAGCCAACCAGATGCTGATGGTGGCCCTGGGCTGGCAGATGTACGACCTCACCTCCAGCGCCTGGGACCTGGGCCTGGTCGGCCTCGCGCAATTCCTGCCTGCCCTGCTGCTCACCTTGCCGGCCGGCCATGTCGTGGATCAGCACGACCGGCGCCTGCTGCTGGCCGCCAGCCTGGGCCTGCAACTCGTTGCCGCGGCCTGCCTGGCGCTGTCCAGCGCCAGTGGCTGGGTGGGGCCGAACATGATCCTGATGCTGTCCGTGCTGCTGGGCTGCGCCCGCGCACTGCAGATGCCATCGCAGCAGGCCCTGATGCCGACGCTTGTGCCCCCCATGCTGCTGCCCCGTGCCGTGGCGGCGGCCAGCTCGTCGATGCAGGTGGCCATCATTGCGGGCCCGGTCCTGGGCGGCGTGCTCTATGCGCTCGGGCCCTGGGCGACGGGTGCTGCCGCGCGCGGCGATGCGGCGCATTGGGGCGCGGCCATCGTCTACGGCGTCTCGCTGCTGTTGCTCGCCGCGGCGATAGCCAGCGTGTTGACGATCCGCCATCGCGCTGCGCCGTTGCGCCGTGCAGCCCCCGACCTGGCGCAGCTGACGGCCGGCATCCGTTTCATCTGGCAGAGGCCCGTCTTGCTCGGTGCAATCTCGCTGGACCTGTTCGCCGTGCTGCTCGGCGGTGCCACGGCCCTGCTGCCCATCTTCGCGCGCGACATCCTGCACACCGGCCCCGAGGGGCTGGGCCTGCTGCGCTCGGCCCCGGCCCTGGGCGCCGTCGTCGTCGGCGTCTGGCTGGCCCGCCACCCCATCGCACGCCGCGCCGGCCACTGGCTGCTCGGCGCCGTGGCGGTGTTCGGCTTGACGATGATCGCGTTTGCGCTGACGACCTCCTTCCTGGTCGCCTTCGCCGTGCTGGCCATCAGCGGTGCGGCCGACATGTTCAGTGTCGTCATCCGCCAGTCCCTGGTGCAGCTCGAGACGCCGGACGAGATGCGCGGCCGCGTCGGCGCCGTGAATTCGGTCTTCATCGGCGCGAGCAACCAGTTGGGYGAGTTCGAGTCCGGCGCAACGGCGGCCCTGCTTGGCCCGGTCGGCTCAGTGCTGCTCGGCGGCATCGGCACGCTGGCCATCGTCGCGCTTTGGTTCAAGGTCTTCCCGGCGCTGGCACGGCGAGACAGCCTGCAACCCGAGTCGCGCGAAACGTTGGCGCGTTGATCGCGCCGACTACGCGTAGGCCACGACCTACATCTCCACGCGGCCTCGGCGAGATGGCTGGCCCACGCACCGGCGACTAGATTTGAACGGTCGGAAGCCAGGAGCTGTAGCCTCAACAGGCCGCTCAACAGGCCAACGGCGGAACGCTCGACGCCTCGCGTCGAGCGTTCTCTTTTTGCCCAACGCTTCGGAACGCCGCCAGGCACACGGCTTGCCCATCGCCCATCACATGAGCAGCGTCCGCATCCAACCCTTCAATCCCGACAAGATGAGGAGGTGAACATGGACGTCTCGGGGCTTTTYGCCATCCACGTGTCGCCACTGGAGCTGATGCTGCGGGGCACGCTGATGTACTGGTTCCTGCTGCTGATCTTCCGCTTCGTGCTGCGGCGCGACCCCGGCTCCTTCGGCGTCGCCGACATCCTGATGGTGGTCGTGATCGCAGATGCCTCGCAGAACGCCATGTCGGGCAGCTACGACACAGTGGCCGAGGGCTGGATCCTGGTCGCTACGCTGGTGTTCTGGAACTATGCGCTGGACTGGGCCAGTTGCCGCTGGCCCCTCGTGCACAAGCTCACCGAGCCTGCGCCACTGCAGCTCGTCAAGGCGGGGCGCGTGCTGGGCCGCAATCTGCGCAAAGAGTTCCTGACGCGCGAGGATCTGGAGGCTCAATTGCGCCAGGCTGGCGTCGAGGACGTCGGCGCGGTGCGGGCGGCCTACCTGGAGGGCGACGGCAAGTTGTCGGTGCTGCGCTACGACGACAAGAAGCCCGCCCGCCGGGACGAGGACGAAGGACCGCCCGGCACATGACGTCGGACGAGACACGGGCACACTGCCTGCCCCCGGCCCGCCCTCAACACGGAAGGACGAACTTGAAAGTCGATGACGAAGGCCTGCAGCGCAGCGAGGAGCGTTTTCGCCTGCTGGTGGACAGCGTGCGCGACTATGCGATCTTCATGCTGGATCCCGCCGGCCATGTGCTGACCTGGAACGCCGGCGCCGAACGCTTCAAGGGATACAAGGCGAACGAGATCATCGGCAGCCATTTCTCGCGGTTCTACCCGCCGGAGGCACTGGCCCGGCAACTGCCTGCTCATGAACTTGAGATGGCCGCGCGCGAAGGCGCCTTCGAGGACGAGGGTTGGCGCGTGCGCAAGGACGGCTCGCTGTTCTGGGCCAATGTCGTCATCACGGCGATGCGCGACCCGACAGGACGGTTGGTGGGTTTCGCCAAGGTCACGCGTGATCTGACGCAAAGGCGCAACCACGAGGAGGCGCTCAAGCGCAGCGAGGAGCGTTTCCGGCTGTTGGTCGAGGGCGTGGCCGACTACGCCATCTTCATGCTGGACGTGAATGGCCGCGTGGCGTCCTGGAACGAAGGTGCGCAGCGCATCAAGGGCTACGCCGCCGAGGACATCCTGGGCGAGCATTTCTCCATCTTCTACCCGCCCGAAGTGCGCGAAAGCGGTTGGCCCGAATACGAGCTGCAGCAGGCCCAGGAGATCGGGCGTTTCGTCGACACGGGCTGGCGGCTTCGCAAGGACGGCACGAGCTTCTGGGCCCAGGTGAGCATCACGGCGCTGCGGGACGAGACCGGGCAGTTGATCGGCTACGCCAAGCTGACGCGCGACCTGACGGCCAGCATGCGCATCGAGGCCATGGAAATCGCCAACCGCGAACACGAGGAAATCCTGGACGCCGAGCGCAACGCGCGCATTGCCGCCCAGCGCGCCACGCGCATCAAGGACGAGTTCCTYGCCACGCTGTCGCACGAACTGCGCACGCCGCTGACGGCCATCCTCGGCTGGACCCAGGTGCTGCTGCGGGCCAAGCCGGGCGATGAGCGCGTCAATCTGCAGCGCGCCATCGAGGTCATCGATCGCAATGCGCGTGCCCAGGTGCAGCTCATCGACGACCTGCTGGACCTGAACCGCATCATGACCGGCAAGCTGAGGCTGGACCTGCAGCAACTGAGCATGGSCAATGTCATCCAGGCGGCCGTCGAAACCGTCACTCCTTCGGCATCGGCCAAAGGTGTGGAGCTGCAATCCCTGCTGGATACGGGCCCCGCCATGGTCAATGGCGACAGCGGTCGGTTGCAGCAGGTGGTGTGGAATCTGCTGAACAACGCCATCAAGTTCACGCCCGCGGGCGGCCGGGTGCAGGTGCTGCTGCAGCGCRTCAACTCCCAGGTGGAATTCAGTGTCAGCGACACCGGCATCGGCATCCCGGCCGCCTTCCTGCCTCAGGTGTTCGATCGCTTCACGCAGCAGGACGGTTCCACCTCGCGGGCCCACGGCGGCCTGGGCCTGGGCCTGGCGATCTGCAAGCAGCTCATCGAACTGCACGGGGGCAGCATCCGCGCCGAGAGCGCCGGCGAAGGCCGGGGCGCGAGCTTTTTCGTCAGGTTGCCGCTGTCTGCCCTGCAGGCGGCCGGAGAGCGTGACGAGGATCCTGCCTCTGCCGATGCGCGGGCCAGCGAGAATCTCGCCCTCCCCAAGCTGGACGGCGTGCACATCTTCGTGCTGGACGACGAGCAGGACACACGCAGCCTGCTGTGCCGCATCCTGGAGGATCAGGGGGCCCGGGTGGTGGCCTTTGCCTCGGCGCAGGAGTTGCTGAAGGCCGTCCAGCTGTCACGGCCGACCGTCATCGTCAGCGATGTGGGCATGCCCGGCGTGGACGGCTATCAGATGATCCGCACATTGCGAGCGACCGAGACGCGGAACTCCCGCATTCCGGCCCTGGCTCTCACGGCCTTCGCCCGGGCCGAGGACCGCAAGCGCTCGCTGCTAGCCGGCTTCCAGGCCCATCTGGCCAAGCCTTTCGACGTGGCCGAGCTCATCCTGCTGGTGGCCAATCTGGCCGAGAAATAGCGCGCGCCTCAGTACTCGTCACGCTCCACACCCACATACCCAGGTGCGAGGTTCTCAAACTTGGTGTGCATCCGCTGGAACATCAGCTTGACTGTCCCGACCGGGCCATTACGCTGTTTCGCAATGATGATCTCAGCCACGCCCGGCTCCTTGCACTCGTCCTTCGTGTAGTACTCATCACGGTAGATGAACATGATGATGTCAGCGTCCTGCTCGATGGCGCCGGACTCACGCAGGTCGGACATCATCGGCCGCTTGTCGGGCCGCTGCTCCACCGAGCGGTTCAGCTGCGACAGGGCGATGACGGGGCACTTCAGCTCCTTGGCCAGGGCCTTCAGGCCGCGCGAGATCTCGCCCAGCACCGTCGCGCGGTTTTCCTCGCTGCCGCCGCCGTTGCCGCTCATCAGCTGCAGGTAGTCGATGACGATCAGGCCGAGCTGGCCGCAGATGCGCGCCTGGCGGCGTGCACGGGCGCGCACCTCACTGGGCGACAGGCCGGGGCTCTCGTCGATGAAGATGCTGGCCTTGCCGAGCTTGTCGACGGC
>NZ_JBFULE010000112.1:0-11553 GCF_056400485.1 Roseateles sp. P5_B10 | reverse complement strand
CTGTGCACCCCACCGACTGCCAGGTGCGCGAGTTCTTCGCCCAGAAACTGGACCGCCTGACCGAAGGCCGCGAGAAGCGCGACGCACGCGGCGGCGCCCGCCTGCCAGCCAGCCCGGCCGACCTGATGCTGCGCATGGTCAACCACATGGTGGACAGCTATCTGGAGCTGCGGCGCCTGCTGACCCGCCAGCTCGGCACGCTGYAGCGCGTGCTGCTGGACCAGAGCAGCGAGTTCGATGACTGGCCGCTGCTGCTGGAGAGCCGCGATGCCCTGCACCGGCTGGAGGACACCTGCGAAGACCAGCGCGCAGCCATCCAGGAGTGGATAGACGCGCTGGACGAATGGCCGGTCGACGGCGACCCGCAGGTGACGCGCGAGCGTGAGCTGCTGCGGGTGCGCTCACGCGACGTGCTGGAGCATGTGGAGCGGGTGCTGACCCATGTGCGCCGGCTGGAGTCCTCGGCCGAGTCGGCCGTGCAGATGCACTTCAGCGCCCTGGGGCATCGCACCAACAGCATCATGCGCACGCTGACGGTACTGACAGCCATCTTCCTGCCGCTGAACCTGATCACCGGCATCTTCGGCATGAATTTCGAATGGATGCCGTTGATCAAGAACGCCAACGGCTTCTGGGATGCCGCCCTGCTGATGCTGGCCGTAGCGCTGGGGCTGTGGTTCCTGTTCAGGCGCAAGCGCTACCTGAGCAGCAGCCGGTAGGTCGACCTCAGCGCAGGCGGCGGCGCGCCACCGTCAGGATGACGCCCAGGCCGCCGAGCAGCAATGCGGCCGTCTCGGGCTCGGGCACGGCTGCCACCGTTGCAAGAACGCTGGAACTTCCGCGCAGGCAGGCCGAACCGCCGGGGCACTCGGACGGATACAGCGGCGCCAGGGCGGAGAAGGAAGAACCGAGCTGCGCATCGGCCGCACCGCCACCGAACAGGGCCGCCACGCCATTGCTGTTGAAGTAGGCGTTGGCCGCGCCGCCGGCCGCCGTGTCCACATCCAGCAGGCCCGTGCTGAAGCCGGTCGGGCTGGCCGTGCCGATGCCCAGGCCGGTGGCGATAAAGGTGTTGCCTGCGGCGTCGACGGCATGGCCCATGAGGGACAGGAAGAGCGTGCCATTGGACGCTTCGGCCAGGTCACCCGCCGAACCCCCGGCGTTGCCGGTCGTGAAGTCGTTGTTGGCGCCAAAGCCGGCATAGACCTTGAGCCAGCCACCGCTGAAGCGCACTTCGCTGGCGCTGATCGACGAGACCGCGTAGCCGCCGAAGACGTACGTCAGCTCGCAGCCCGAGCACAGGCCGGAGACCGCCGCAGAGTTGATGGAATCGATCTTGCCGTAGCCGCTCAGCGTGTCGCCGACGGCCAGTGGCACGTTCTGGTAGGTCTGGGTGACCGCGAAGATCTGGCCCAGCGGGATGTCGACGCCGGCAATCGACACGGCGCCCGCGCTTCCTGCGCAAATCAGCGCGGCGGCGGTCGCAAGGGCGCGGATCGACTTCAGCATGGGAGCCTCCGATGACAGGCGAAGTACAAAAATACTCGCCACCGCCACCGGTTTCCACAGCGAAATACCCCTAGAAGGGGTTGCAGCCTCAGCCGCGTCGGTAGGGGTCGGAGAAGCCCAGGCCGGTCAGGATTTCCGCCTCGCGCGCTTCCATCGCCTCGGCCTCGTCGTCGGCCTCGTGGTCATAGCCCTGGGCATGCAGGGTGCCGTGCACGAGCATGTGGGCGTAGTGGTCGAGCAGCGGGACGCCCATCTCGGCCGCCTCACGTTCGACGACCTCGGCGCAGATGACCAGGTCGGCGCCGACGACGGGCTCGTGAGCGTAGTCGAAGGTCAGCACATTGGTGGCGTAGTCCTTGCCACGGTACTCGCGGTTCAGTGCCTGCCCTTCCTCGGCGTCGACGATGCGCACGGCGATCTCGCCCGGCAGCTCCAGCGCCGCGCGGATGAATCGCTGCACCTTGTGGCGCGGCAGCAGCGCGCGGTGGCGCGGGTCGGCAAATTGCAGGGACAGGCTCAGCTCTGGTTTCATAGGTCGCGTGCTTCGCGCTTGGCGCGCGCTTCGTAGGCCTCGACGATGCGCGCCACCAGCGGGTGGCGAACGACGTCGGCGCTTGTGAAGCGTGTCATCGCAATGCCCTTGACCCGGGCCAGCACATGCTCGGCGTCGATGAGGCCGGATTGCGTTCCCCGCGGCAGATCGATCTGGCTGGTGTCGCCGGTGACGACGCAGCGGCTGCCAAAGCCGATGCGGGTCAGGAACATCTTCATCTGCTCGGGCGTCGTGTTCTGCGCCTCGTCGAGGATGACGAAGGCGTGGTTCAAGGTGCGGCCGCGCATGAAGGCCAGCGGCGCGACCTCCAGCTGCCCCTTCTCGAAGGCCTTGGTCACCCGGTCGAAGCCCAGCAGGTCATAGAGGGCGTCGTACAGGGGGCGCAGATAGGGGTCGACCTTTTGCGTCAGGTCGCCGGGCAAGAAGCCCAGGCGCTCCCCGGCCTCGACGGCGGGCCGGGTCAGGATGATGCGCTGCACCGTCGAGCGCTCCAACGCGTCCACCGCACACGCCACGGCCAGGAAGGTCTTGCCGGTGCCCGCCGGGCCGAGGCCGAAAGTGATGTCGTGCGACAGGATCTGCTGCAGGTACTGGTGCTGGCGCGGTGTGCGGGCCGACAGGTCGGCGCGGCGGGTACGCAGCACCAGCGCATCGCCGTCGCCCGGGCTGGCGGCCGAAACAGGATCTGGCGCCTTGGCCTCGACGAGGGCCAATTGCAGCGTTTCGGCTGACAGCGGCCGCCTGGCGCGCTCGTAAAGTCCTTCGAGCAGGGTCCTGGCGCGCTCGGCAGCTGTCTTGGGCCCGTCGACGCGGAACTCGGCGTCGCGGCGCGAGATCTTCACGCCGATGGCCGCCTCGATCTCACGCAGATGGGTGTCCAGGCTGCCACAGACGCGGGCCAGGCGCGTGTTGTCGACCGGTTCAAGGGTGAAGCGCAGGATCACGATGGGGCTGAAAGGAAGTGGACGGGGATTGTCGCCGGCTCCGTGCAAAGAGGCTGGCCGCTGGTGCATTCCCGGCCTGCGCAGAACAGGCGCTCACGCACAATGCCGCTCCATGACGTCACCGATTGCGCCGAGGGCCTCCAGGGCTCGGCGCCTGCCTCTTTTTTTGCTGCTTTCAGCCGCCCTACTCTGCCCGGCCGTAGCGCAGGCTCAAGGCTTCGCCGGGCCGGACTGGACGGCCACCTTGCGCGGCTGGCTTGCTGCCATGCTGGCCCTGATGGCGACCGTCATCGGCCTCGTCTCCAGCCTGCACCACCGCGAACGGCCGGCGAGTTTTCTCATCGGCATGATGCTGAGCTGGGTCGTGCTGCGCGCCGCCGCCGCCCCCAGCGCCGCGGGCTTGCGGCCGCTGCTGCTGACCCTGCTCGTGCTGTGCGGCGTTCAATACCTGCTGCGGCAGATGAACTGGAAACGCAGCTGGATCGACCATGCGCTGTTGATCCAATGCCTCGTTGTGCCGGCCAGCCTGCTGCTCGCGGGTGGCCAGGTCGGCATCCTCGGCTCGGTCTGGCAGGCGGTGTTGAGCCTGGAGCTGGTGGCCGCCATGGGTTGGGCGCTGTGGCTGCGCCGCGAGCGCCTGAAGACGAGCGCCGACGAGGCCCTGTCGCGGGAGTTCGTGCTGATGGCCGCCCTGCTGCTGCCGACCATGGCTGCCCTGGTCGCCGAGCGGTTGCTGGCCGCTGCCAGTGAACCGCTGTGGTCATCCGCCGCGCCCTGGCTGAACCTGATGCTGCCGGTGCTGATGCTGGGCCTGGGACTGCAACTGGTGAACAGCGTCGCCCACGCGCGACTGGACGCCGAGAAGCGCATCGCAGCCATCGAGCAGCGCATGTCCGAGCGCATCGCCGAGGTCGAGCGCAGCCACGCCCAGCTCGCCGAGCAAAAGCTCGAGCAGGTCACCGAGCGCGAACGCAAGCGCATCGCCGCCGATCTGCACGACGATCTTGGCGCCAAGCTGCTGACCATCGTGCACACCAGCGAGTCCGACCGTATCTCCACGCTGGCGCGCGAGGCACTGGAGGAGATGCGCCTGTCGGTGCGCGGCCTGACCGGCAAGCCGGTGCATCTCATCGACGCCCTGGGTGACTGGCGCGCGGAGGTCGTTTCACGCCTGGGCCAGGCCAATATCCTGGCCGAATGGAAGTCGCCGGCCGAGGACATCGAGCACACCTTCCAGGCCCGCTCCTACGTGCAGACGACGCGCATCCTGCGCGAGTCGGTGTCCAACATCATCAAACACAGCGGCGCCACCCATGCGACGATTTCCAGCGCGGTACAGGACGGCGATTTCATCTTGACCATCCAGGACAACGGCCAGGGCATTCCGTCCGAACTGGACGGAAGGTTGGACAGAGGCCACGGCATGGCGAGCATGAAATCACGCGCCAAGCAGATGCATGGCCAGTGCCTGGTTGAATCCGGCCCTGGCTGGGGTACTGTGATCCGTCTGACCATCCCGCTCTGAACAGCGCTCTGAATCCGAGGCTCCCATGAACCACATCCTGCTGCTCGAAGACATCCCGGAGATCCGCGCCTGGCTCAAGGCGTTGGTCAAGCAGGTGTTCGCCAACGCCCAGATCACCGAGTGCTCGCGGGTGCAGGACGCGCTGGCCCTGGTCAATGGCCAGCGCTTCACGCTGGCCCTGCTGGACCTGGGCCTGCCCGACGGTTCGGGCGTCGAGGTCATCGCGGCGCTGCGCGAGAAGCAGCCCGAAGTGCAGTCGGTCATCGTCACCATCCACGACGACGACGAGCATCTCKTCCCTGCCTTGCAGGCCGGTGCCTTCGGCTATCTGTTGAAGGAACAGTCCCGCGAGCTGCTGGTGGAGCAGCTGCAGCGCATGAGCGGCGGCGAGCCGCCGCTGTCGCCGYCCATCGCGCGCAAGGTCATCGCCTACTTCGCGGCTCAGAAAAAGCCCAGTTCGCAGGCGTTGCTGCACGAGGTGTCGCTGACCGACCGCGAGACCGAGGTGCTGCTGCGCGTGGCCAAGGGCTACACGCTGCCGGAGATCGGCGTGCAGCTGGGCCTGAGCCGCCACACCATTGCCGACTATGTGAAGCAGATCTACCGCAAGCTCAACGTGAGTTCGCGTGCCGAGGCGGCGCTGGAAGCTCAACGGCTCGGGTTGTTCGGCAGGAACTGATCGCCCTTCGGCCCAGATAATGGGCCGATGATTGGAAGACTGACAGGCGTCATCGCCGAGAAATCGCCCCCGCAGGTCGTCATCGACGTGGCGGGCGTGGGCTACGAGGTGGACGTGCCCATGAGCACCTTCTTCAACCTCGGCGGCCTGGGCGAGCGGGCCGTGCTGCTGACCCACCTGACCGTGCGCGAGGACGCGCACCAGCTGTTCGGCTTCCTCACCCACGAAGAGCGCGCCACCTTCCGCCAGCTCATCAAGATCAGTGGCGTCGGGCCGAAGATGGCCCTGGGCTTGTTGTCGGGCCTGTCGGTTTCAGAACTCGCCCAGGCCGTGTCGCGCCAGGATGCGGGTCGGCTGACCAAGGTGCCGGGCATTGGCAAGAAGACGGCCGAGCGGCTGCTGCTGGAGCTGAAGGGCAAGCTCGGCGCCGACCTGGCTCTGCCCGCCGCCGTCACCAACGACACGCAGGCCGACATCCTGCAAGCACTGGTCGCGCTGGGCTACAGCGAGAAAGACGCCGCCGCCGCGCTGAAGGTGCTGCCCCCTGATGTCGGCGTCAGCGACGGCATCAAGCTGGCGTTGAAGAAGCTGACATGAGCATCCAGACCGATGACTTCGCTCCTGCGCCCCGCGTCGTCAGCGCCGCGCCCGAGTCCAGCCGCGAGGAGGCGATGGAGCGTGCACTGCGGCCCAAGCATCTCGATGACTACGTCGGCCAGGTCAAGGCCCGCGAGCAGTTGGAGATCTTCATCGGCGCAGCCCGCAAGCGCCGCGAGGCGCTGGACCATGTGCTGCTGTTCGGCCCGCCGGGCCTGGGCAAGACGACGCTGTCCCACATCATCGCGGCCGAGCTGGGCGTCAACCTGCGCCAGACCTCCGGCCCGGTGCTGGAGAAGCCCAAGGACCTGGCCGCCATACTGACCAACCTCGAGAAGAACGACGTCCTCTTCATCGACGAGATCCACCGCCTGAGCCCCGTCGTCGAGGAAATCCTCTACCCGGCGCTGGAGGACTACCAGATCGACATCATGATCGGCGAGGGCCCCGCGGCGCGCTCGATCAAGCTGGACCTGCAGCCGTTCACGCTCGTGGGTGCAACGACGCGCGCCGGCATGCTGACCAACCCGCTGCGCGACCGTTTCGGCATCGTCGCGCGGCTGGAGTTCTACACGCCGGCCGAGTTGCAGCGCATCGTGACGCGGTCCGCCAGCTTGCTGGGCGCGCCCATCGACGCCGACGGTGCGCTCGAGATCGCCCGCCGCTCGCGTGGCACACCGCGCATCGCCAACCGCCTTCTGCGCCGCGTGCGCGACTACGCCGAGGTCAAGGCTGACGGCCGCATCGTTGCCGGCATCGCCGACAAGGCGCTGGCCATGCTGGACGTCGATCCACAGGGCTTCGACCTGATGGACCGCAAGCTGCTGGAGGCCATCGTGCACCGCTTCGATGGCGGTCCGGTCGGTTTGGAGAACGTCGCCGCCGCCATCGGCGAGGAAGCCGGCACCATCGAGGACGTTATCGAGCCCTATCTGATCCAGCAGGGCTTTCTGCAGCGCACGCCCCGCGGCCGCATCGCGACACTGGCGGCCTACCGGCATCTGGGCCTGACGCCACCGGGCGGCAAGACGGCACCCGATCTGTTCGGGGAATGAAAACGGCGCCGCAAGGCGCCAATAAAAAAGCGCCCCGAGGGGCGCTTTCTTCGTTCCGGTCCCGAAGGATCAGAAGTTGTGGCGGACGCCAACAGCCAGCGAGCTGAAATCCGTGCCGCCAACGATGGAACCGCCAGCCACGCGGGGGAAGCCGGCCACCGCGATGGAAGCGTTCGGCTCGTAGGCACCCTTGGACTGGTTGTCAATCTTGGTCCAGAAGCCGTAGACCTTGGTGCGCTTGCTCAGGTTGTAGTTGTAGCCAACCGTCAGCTGCTTGGCGCCGTCGTCGACCAGCACGTTGTCAGCCTTGCCGAAGTTCAGGTGGAACTCGGACTGGCCCATGACGTACATGCCGGACACGCGGAAGGTGTTCCAGTTCTTCTTGCCGGCAGCGCCGAAGGTGTTCTCGGCGCGCTGGACGTAGCCACCAATGACCACCGGGCCAAACTCATACAGGCCGCGAATGGCGAGTTGGGTGAAGTCGCCGTGCTTCTCATAGCCGAAACCGGCGTGGGCGGGGCCCATGTCGTAGTTCACTGCGACGTCGAAAGCGCGGGGGGTCGCGTTTTCACCGGCGGCTGCCGAAAGTTCGGCGGAGAAGCCGCCCGCTGTCGGGGTGAAGTAAGACACCTTGTTGTTGCGCACGAAGTGCGTCGCGTAGAGCGCGTCCGTCGAGGTGCCCGTGTCATGGTTGTGCATGGACACGTAGTCGGCCGTGGCGAAGTAGGAGCCCGGGAACCACCGGCCGAGGCGGATACCGCCGAAGCCACCTTCCAGTTGGACCCACGAAGCGCGGCTCCAGAAGGTCGTGCCGGCGCTGGCAGCACCGGTATCCGATTCAAAACCATGCTCCAGCGAGAAGGAAGCCTTCAGGCCGCCGCCGAGGTCTTCGCTGCCCTTGAGGCCCAGGCGCGACGAGTTGTTTTGCACAGCGACCTTGCGGTCTTGCGAGCCGATCTTCTGGCTTTCCACGGAGGTGTTGAGGCGGCCCCACAGGGTCACGCTTTGTGCGAAAGCCGGCGCGGCGGCGGTAGCGGCCAGAGCGGCGACGAGTGCAATCTTCTTCATCGTTTTGCCTTTGTAGAGAGGTTGGGCGGGGCCATGGGCCCTGCCTTGAAGGACCAGTGGCGGCCAGTATAGGAGCGGCTTTTACCGCGCCCGACCGCAGCGACGCGTGGATGCAACAGTGGGCCTAGGGACCTTGAAAAGCCCGCCCTGCCTGCATCAAGCCGCGATGTCGTCGGCGCTCAGCCCGGCCAAGTGGCGGTCGTCGTTCCAGCCGATCAGCGTGAATCCTTCGGCTGTTGCCAGCAATCGGTTGATGGTGGCATTGCCCAGCTGCCAGCTGCGCGGCGCGTCCAGGGCGGACCGGGTCGCAGCCCTGTAGAGGCAGTCCAGCACGCCGCCATGGGCGACGAGCGCAATGCTCTGCCCCGGGTGGGCCGCGGCGGCGCGGCGGGCCGCAGCGACGCAGCGCGCGCTAAAGACGGTCAGGCTCTCGCCGCCGCCGACGGCGAAATCGGGCTCACGACGCCGCCATCGGGCGGCATCCTCGGGATAACCCCTATCAATCTCTTCCCAGCTCAACCCCTCGAACCGGCCGAAGGCGCGCTCGCGCAGAGCGGCGTCGAAGTGGATGGCCAGGCCTTGGACGCCGGCCACGGCCTCGGCGGTCTGGCGGGCACGGCTGAGATCACTGGAATAGATGGCCGCCAACGGCTCGTCGGCCATGGCCTCGGCCAGGCGCTGAGCCTGGGCCAGACCCAGCGGGCTCAAGGGGATGTCGGTATGCCCCTGGATTCGCGTGGCGCGGTTCCAGGCAGTCTCACCGTGGCGGATCAGGATCAGTCGAGTGACTTCTTCCATCACAACTAGACACCCCAGACGACGTCGGCCTTTTCCTTCATGCTGCGCTGCATCAACTCGTGCAGCGGCCAGGCGCGCTGGCGCAGGGACACGCCCTGGCGGCGCGGCACGGCCTCGCCGGCGGCCTTGGCTTCGTCGACGCTGCGCTGGAATTGCGCCTCATCGGCCGCCACGCCGGCTTCCAGCGCCTGGATCAGGCCCGGCAGTGCAGCCACTTCGAGGATGCCTTGTTGGGCGGGTTCGCGCCCCATCAGGCGCAGCACGGCATCGGCCGAATCGGCCATCATGATGACGTCGGCGCCAGCCTTGGATTTGAAGCGGTAGAGCATGGCGGCATTGTGCGCGTGTACTTGCGCGGGCCGAGCGCCGGGCCGCTCCCAAGCCGGCCCGCCTTGGGCGATGCTTGCGGCTCGATGCCGCAAGCATCGMCGTCCCCCCGGGGGACCGACCAGACACGCCGGCGTTCAGCAGGGCGGGACTGGGCGAGGGGTGCCGTCTCAGGCGCTGGCCAACCCCAGCCAGCCGGACACCGGCGAGTCGACGACATGGCGGCGCGGGCGCACGCGCTGCTCGAATTCGTCGGGCGGCAGCGGCCTGGCAAACAGATAGCCCTGGAACTCGTGGCACCCGGCCTGGGCCAGGAAGTCGCGCTGGGCCTCAGTCTCGACACCTTCGGCGATGACTTGCAGGCCCAGGGCCCGGCCCATCTGCACGATGGCGTTGGCGATGCCGACATCGCTGGCGTCGCTGGGCAGGCCCTGCACAAAGCTGCGGTCGATCTTCAGGCGTTGGATGGGGAAGCGCTTGAGATAGCCCAGGGAGGAGTAGCCGGTGCCGAAGTCGTCGATGGACAGCGTGACGCCCAGGGCCGCCAGCGCGCGCATGCGCTTGAGAGCCTCCTCGGCATCGCCCAGCAGCACGCCCTCGGTCAATTCCAGTTCGAGCAGGCTGGCCGGCAGCGTGGCCTCGCGCAGGACTGCAGCCACCGTCTCGACGAAATGGGCCTGCTGGAACTGCAGGGCCGACACGTTGACGGCGACCGGCATGCGCAGGCCGCGGCCCAACCAGTAGGCGGCCTGGCCGACGGCCTCGCGCAGCACCCACTCGCCGATGGCGACAACAAAGCCACTCTCCTCGGCCAGGGGGATGAATTCGGCGGGCGAAATGTCGCCACGCTGGGGGTCTCGCCAGCGGATCAGCGCCTCGGCACCGATGACGCGGTCGCTGCCCAGCTCGACCTGGGGTTGATAGTGGAGCCGAAAGCGCCCCTCGGCCAGGGCCTGGCGCATGTCGTGGTCCAGGCGCATGCGCGACAGCAGGTCGACTTCCTTGCGCGGCACGTGGAAGCGGAAGCCCGCGCGGCCGCTTTCCTTGACCCAGTGCATGGCGCGTTCGGCGCTGGCCATCAGCTCGTCGGGCGAACTGCCGTCGCCGGGGTGCAAGGCGATGCCGCAACTGGCCGTGACGGTGAAGCTCAACGTGTCGAAGCTGAAGGGCTGGGCCAGCAGTTGCTGCACATGGCGGGCGGCGGCCTCGGCCTCGAACATCTGGGCGCCGTCGATCAGCAGCGCGAATTCATCGCCGCCCAGTCGGGCCAAGGTGTCATTGGCGCCGACGGCGCCGCGCAGGCGCTCGACGACCTCGCGCAGCACGCGGTCGCCATAGCTGTGGCCCAGGGTGTCGTTGATCTGCTTGAAACGGTCCAGGTCGAGATGCAGCAGCGCAAAAGTGGGAGATTCAGCGGGCGCCGGTTGGCCAGTCTCGACGGCGGCCATCTGCTGCACGATGCGGTCGGCCAGCGCGCGGCGGTTGGGCGCGCCGGTCAGCACATCGGAACGGCCAAGCTCCTCGATGCGTTGGTGCGCAGCCAGCTTCTCACTCAGGTCGCGGAATGAAAAGACCCGGCCGATGGGCTCGCCGCGACTCATCTGCGGCAGCGAGACCTGCTCCAGCACGCGGCCATCGGCCAGGCGCAGCATGTCGCTGGAGCGCATCAGCGGCGCGTCCAGCAGTGACTCGATGCGCAGGCGGTACTGCTCGCCGTCGCGCATGACACGCTGCAGGCTCAGCCACAGGCCGGCGTCGCCGGGCTCATGCAGCAGCCCGCCGGGCAGGCCCCAGAGCTTGGCAAAGCGGCGGTTGAAACTGCGCACGCGGCCGCCCAGGTCGACGACGAGGATCCCGTCGGCGGTGGACTCCAGCGTCGCGCGCAGTTCGGCCAGCAGGGTCTCGCGCTCGGCCTCGGCGCGCCGGCGCCGGGTCTGGTCGTGCAGCAGCACCAGCCAGTAGCGGCCGCCGTCGGGCGTGTGGACGGGACTGATGCTGCGGCTGACCCAGCGCGGCTGGCCGTCGCTGTGAGTCAGCACCGTGTCGGAGCGGATTCGGGCGAAAGGATCGCGGGCGGCACCCTGCCAGAAGGCCTCGTCCTCCAGCGAGCCGCACAACAGGGCCGGCGGCTGGCCCAGCGCCCGTTCGGGCTTGAGACCGAGCAGGCGCAACGCGGCGCGGTTGACGGCGTTGACGGTCAGACTTTCACCATCCACCAGCCAGGCCGGCTCGGGCAGGCCTTCCAGCAGCGCACCGATCACGGACGGCGCCTCCGAGACGCGGGGCAAGGCTGAGTTCGCCTCGCGGCCGGCGTTCACGCGGCCAACTCCCCTGGTCCCGTACTCGCGGCGTCGAAGAAGTAGGCGATGCGCGCCCGGGGGCTGAGGTAGTCGAGCGAGGCTCGCGGCAGGAACTGGGGCTTGAGGCTGCGCCGGATGCCGAGGTCGGGCATCTCTTCGAGGTTGAGGATCAGCGCCTCTTCCTTGACCACCTTGACG
>NZ_JBFULE010000111.1:0-11558 GCF_056400485.1 Roseateles sp. P5_B10 | reverse complement strand
GCCCATTCCTCGTTGCCCACCGACCACAGGATGACCGACGGGTGGTTGCGGTCGCGCCGCACCATGCGCTCCAGCTCGTCGCGGATCTGCGGCGCGGTGCCCATCATGCGGTGCTCGTCGATGACGAGGATGCCGAGGCGGTCGCAGGCGTCCAGCAGCTCGGGCGTGGCCGGATGGTGGGCCGAGCGGATGGCGTTCACGCCCATGCCCTTGAGCATCTTCAGCCGCGCCTCGTGCATGGCGTCGGGCAGGGCAATGCCGATGCCGGCGTGGTCCTGGTGGTTGTTGACGCCGTGCAGCTTGACGTGGCGGCCGTTGAGGAAGAAGCCGGCGTTGGCATCGAAGTGGATCGTGCGGATGCCGAAGGGCGTGTCGTAGCTGTCGACCACGCGGCCGCCGCTCTTCACATGGGTCGTCAGCGTGTAGCGCTGCGGCGTTTCCAGAGACCACAGCTGCGGCGCCGTCACGCGCAGCGTCGCGGCCACGTCGGTGCTGGTGTCCACGCCCACGCGCCTTGCCGGTACGCTGGCGCGTGCGACGACGCGCCCGGCGGGGTCGCGCAGCTCGTGCTCCAGGCTGAAGGAGGCGGGCGCCTTGCCGTCGTTACGCACCGTCGTGTCGACGGCCACGTCGGCGCGGCCGCCCGTGACCGTGGCGCGCACGGAGCTGCCCCAGTGGTCCACGCGCAGCGGCTCGGTCTGCGTCAGCCAGACATGGCGGTAGATGCCGGCGCCTTCGTACCACCAGCCTTCCTGTGTGGTGGCGTCCACGCGCACCGCGACGACGTTGCGCCCGCCAAAGTTCAGGTAGTCGGTGATGTCGACGTTGAAGCTTGAGTAGCCGCTGGCCTCGCGGCGCAGGTAGTGGCCGTTGACCCAGACCACGCTGTCACGGAAGACGCCGTCGAACTCCAGCGCGATGCGCTTGCCGCGTGCCGACTGGGGAAGAGCCAGCTCACGGCGGTACCAGCCGACGCTGTTCTCGGGGAAGCTCCGGCCGATGGCCTTGGAGCCATGCAGCGAACTGCCGCGCGCGTCGAAGGGCAGTTCCACCGCCCAATCGTGCGGCAAGTCCAGGCGGCGCCAACTGCGGTCGTCGAAGTCGGCCCCCGCAGGGCCGTCGCCAAAGCCGGCCTTGGCGAAGAAGAAGGAGCCCGTGCCGTGGTTGAAGTCCTGCGCCGGGTCATGCGCATGGCCCAGCGCAAAACGCCAGCCGTCATCGATGCGGGTGCGCTGGCGCGCGCCATCAGCGGCAGTGGCGCTGCCGACGGCAAGGGCCAGTGCAAGGRCCCAGAAGACCCAGGAGAAGGGGCGAAGTGGTCTCATCTTGATGTTTGACGTTGGGGTCATGGTTTGCTCGGATTCGCTTCGGCTGCCTATCGCGGCCAATGCAGCAGGCCAGCGTTGCGGGCATAACCGACCACCTCGGTGACGCGTGCCATGAAGGTCGGGCTGATGTTGCCGTTGGCGTCGGCGTACTGGTTCCAGCTGGCGGGAATGCGCACGGTCTTGAGGCAGGCCGCATGAAGGTGCTCGGCCGGTTGTCTCCTCCGGACACGAGCGTTATTGAAGGATGTGGCTCAGTGCGTGGACCTACATCCCGACAACGACGACGGACTTGGGCGACAGTTCCAGCACCGGGCCTTGCGGGCCGGCATGGCGGAGAACGGCACCGGTGTGATGACCTGCGGCTGCTCTAAGGTGTTGTGCGCGTCCATGGCGACTGCGGTCAGCAACTGGCCCTTGGCTGCGGGTGTGAGGTGGGTCGTCACTCGGATCGCGGTGCCGTCACCAAAGGGCAAAACGCGCTCGGCCATGACGCTGTTGCCCTTCAGCGCGCGCGCGCCATCTTGACCTTGAGCATGATGGGCTCCGCCATCAGGTTCAGGCCGCTGTCGACCTGGTCGCCGTTCCAGACGCGCTCCATCTGCCAGCGGCCCTTGTCGTCAAAGCTGCCTTCCTCGACACGCAGCATGAAGCCGCTTGCTTGCGGCCCGCCTTCCATGCGCACGCGGGTGCGCTGGCCAACGATGAGGAACTCGTCGTCGCCGATCTGCGCAATGGCCACGCCGCCGCCGGGCTGTTCGGTGCCGGCCGGCCGCTCGTCCTTGCTGTCCCATGCAAGGTCCCAGAACTGCCATTGGCGGTAGGTCAGCTTGGCGACCCAGCCGCCCGGCAGTTCCAGCGACTGGGGCTTGCGGTCGTCGCCCTCAGCGGCGCCGCGCGTGCGGCCCTCGAAGGCCCACTGCGCCCACTGGCGCTGGATGGGCCGGAAGGCGCCGAAGACGCGTGCGAAGGGCTCGACCATGGTCTTGTCGGCGCGCTTGGAGCCCAGCGGGAAGTTGGCGTAGTTGAAGTAGTCCAGGCCGAAGGGCGCCACACCCAGGGTGCCGCGGCCCAGCGCCGCGTAGATCCAGCGCGCATAGCCCTCGGCATTGCCGATCTCGGGAATCCACAGCGCGTTGTCCGGCCGCTGGTACAGGCGCATGTTGGCCTTGATCCCCTCGGAGTTGGGCGTATAGATGTCGGGCGCGACGATGTCGATGGCGGGCGCGGCGGCCTTGTAGATGTCGATGACGTCCCAGACCGGTCCACCGCTGGCGAAGTTGCCCTGCCATGGCTTGGGCGGCTGTTCCAGCGCCTCGCGCAGCGCGCCGTTGACGTACATCGGCAGGTCGTAGACGGCGCGGCCGGCCTTGGCGATCTCGCCGATGTAGCGGGCGATGGCCCAGGCGTGGAAGTACTCGTCGGCGTAGTCGCCATAGACCTCGCGCCAGTTGCCCGATGCGGCGGCCTTGGGCTTCTGACGCGCCGCCACTTCGGCGGGCACCGGCTGCTCGAAGGCCGCCTGGGCGGCTGGCGCGAAGTCGCGCACGAGGCCGTAGGTGCCGGCCTCGTTCTCGACCTGAACCATCAGCACGGTGCGCTCGGTCGCGTCGATCTTCTTCAGGTGGGCCATGAGCGCCACGAAGGCGCGCTTGTCGGACTTGAGCGTCTCTTCGCCGAAGGGGCTGAAGCAGAAGTTGGCCTTGCCGTCGCGGTCCAGCATGGAAGGGAAGCGCTTCCCATTGAGCTTGACCCAGTCGGGGGTGTACGAGCCGCCGGTGTTCTTCCAGGTCGCGAACCACAACAGCACGAGGCGCTTGTCCTGCTGCCGCGCTTCCTTGACCAGGACGTCGAGGAAGCTGAAGTCGAACTGGCCTTCCTGGGGCTCGACCTGCTGCCAGGCCACCGGCATCAGCACGGTGTTGGCATGCGCATCGTTGGCCGCGGCCCAGACCTTGCCCAGGGCTTTGGGGTAGTTGCTGGAGTTGTGCGCCTGGGCGCCGAGCATCAGGAAGGGTTTGCCGTCGACGAGCAGGGCATGTTGGCCGTCGCRCTGCACGAGGCGCGGGGCTTCGGCGGCGCTGACGGGCGTGATCAGCACTGCGGCGAGCAGCGCCGCGATCAAGGCGGCCTTCTTCATGGGTGACGCTTTGCGCGGCCCTGCGCGCCTTACGGTTTCGCAGGGCCGGTCAGGCGCAGCATCAGCACGCTGTGTGGCGCCAGCCGCGCTTCCAGTTTGCCGCTGGTGTCGCCCGTCTTCTTGCTCCACAGGTCGGACCAGCGGTAGACGGCCTGCTTGAAATCGACCGATCGCTTGCTCAGGTCATCGCCCAGGACCTGCTTCTTCCAGTCATGGTGAACGTCGGCAGGCTGGTTGGAGCGGTTCAGGAACATCAGTGCCCAATCCCCGCCGTCGAGCGGCTTGGCATAGAACTCCAGTGGGCCGTCGACCAGAACGCGGAGCGCCTGCACACCCAGCTTGTCCTGGCTCACCGCGATCACGCCGGGGTTGGTCAGGATGCGGCGGGTCGACTCGGACATGGAACGCAGGTCGTTGCCCAGGATGAGGGGCGAGGCCAGCATGGCCCAGATCGACAGATGGGCGCGGTCTTCATCCTCGCTCATGCCATTGCCCACTTCGAGCATGTCCATATCGTTCCAGTGGCCGGGCCCTGCGAAGTTGCGCAGGTTGGCGTCAGCGTGCTTGTCGAGGATGCGCAGCACGCCCAGACCCGTCGAGAAACCGGGATTGAACTGGCAGTCGAAGCAGTTGTAGATGTCGGGCGTGGTGCGCCACAGATGCCCGACCTTGCCGGCCCACTCCCACGGCTTGCTCATGCCCCATTCGCAAATGCTGAACACCATCGGACGGCCCGTCTTGGCGATCGCGTCGCGCATCGTGGTGTAGGCCGGTTCGGCGCTCATGCCTGGGGTGTTGCACCAGTCGTACTTGACGTAGTCGATGCCCCAGCGCGCATAGACCAGCGCATCCTGATATTCGTGGCCGCGGCTGCCGGGACGGCCGCCGCAGGTGGCATCGCCGGCATCCGAGTAGATACCCAGCTTGAGTCCCTGGCCATGGACATAGTCCGCCAGCGCTTTCATGCCGGATGGGAAGCGCTTGGCGTCGGGCTGGATGTTGCCCTCGGCGTCGCGCTGGCCTTGCCAGCAATCGTCAATGTTCACGTACTGGTAGCCGGCGTCCTTCATGCCTGACTTGACCATGGCATCGGCGGTCTCGCGGATCAGGCGTTCGTCGATATCGCAGGCAAATTTGTTCCAGCTGTTCCAGCCCATGGGCGGGGTGAGGGCCAGGCCTTCAGCCTTTTGTGCCCAGCTATTGCCTGCCGCGCCAAGGAACAGGGTCAGCGCCGCGACGGCCATCATTGCCCAGCTGTGGAACAGCGTCTTGTGTGTTGTGTGCTTTGTTTTCATTTCCGGATCACTCTCAGTTCAATCAGTTGCAGGCAGCAATCGGCCGGCACGCTTTGGCCTCGCCACCACCGCCAGGCTCGGCTGGATGGTGGGCGACACGACAAGATAGGCCGCCACGCGCACCAGGTCCGGACCGTCCAACAGAACGCTTTTGGTCATACCGCGTAGATGGAAACGCACGCCTTCCGCCGTTCGGCGCCAAGCACAACCGTCGGACCACGCGTCCGCCGGCAGATTCCCGGCAGCGTCGAGCGCCGAAGGTTGCTGCCCTGTCGCGCGCGTCGGCGAGCGTGCCTACTAACGCGCAGGCCAGCACTCCTTCGGAGAAATTGTTGTGTTCGTCCTGGCCCAGGAACATACGGCTCTCGTTGCTTTTGCGGATTGACTAATCGGTTGACCAATTCTTAATTAACCGATTAATCAGCTGTTCAAAAAAGGTGCGGCCACGCCGCACGCGCATCTTAAATTGGTCGACCAGTTAAGCTGACTAGGGGAAAACCTAGCCACCTCCGCACGTGTCAAGGGATGGTCAGCGGCTCGCTCCGCGGTCCTGGCAAGGTCCGCCTGTGGACGATCTCGACGGGCAGGACGATGTCGCGAGGGCCCTCGTAGGCCTCGCCACGGCGCTGCGCCTCGATCAGCTGCATCAGGGCCTCGACCGCACGACGACCTATCTCAAGCAGGGGCTGGCGCACGGTCGTCATGCCCAGTGCGCGGGCCATCAAGGTGTCATCGAAGCCTGCAATGGAGATGTCCCGAGGAACGCTCAACCCGCAGCTCTGCAGCGCCTCGATGGAGCCGAAGGCGATGTCGTCGCTGCCACAACAGACGGCCTCGGGCAACGGCTGACCGCGGTGCCGTTGCAGCCATTCCCGCATGGCCTGCCTACCCCCTTCGGCGGTGAACCACGTGCGGATCAGATGGTCGGATGCAACTTCCACTGCGGCTTCGGCATGGGCGCGCAGGAAGCCATCGACACGGACGTCCGCGCCCTTGACGTTCACCGGACCACCCATGCAGAGGATCCGGCGATAGCCAAGCTCGAGCATGTGGCGTGCAATGGCATAGCCGCCTGCTTCATCGTCGGCCTCGACGTTCACCTGGGCCTGCAATAGCGGGCCAGCGTGGATCGTGACCATGGGCGTATGCGGTGGCAGCCAAGTCGTGCTGTCATCTTCCAGCTGACGCGCCAGCACGACGAGCCCGTCGACGCGTCCGTCGCACAACGCAGGGATGCGCTTGGGCGCTTCTTCCCAGCCGCCGAGCGGAAAGATGGATGTGCTCTGTTGGGCTTGCGTCGCGCCCCGCACGACGCCGTTGAAAATTTCCAGGAAATAGAGGTTGGGCTCCTCATTGGCAATGTTGGCGACGAAGCCGATGGCATTGGTGCGTTGAAACGTCAGCGCACGCGCGGTCGCGTTGGGCCGGTAGCTCAAGCGCGCCGCCGCCGCGAGGACCCGTTCACGCGTCTCGACCGACACGCGCGTCGAACCCTTCGCACCGCTGAGCGCGGAGGACGCCGCCGCACTAGAAACCCCCGCTTCTCGCGCGACGTCAGCAAGCGTGGGCAACTTGTGACGACGGCTCTTCGGCGGCTTGGACGGCTGGGGTATCGGAGCGGACACTTCCGGGGCTGGAGACGGGGCGAGGCACTCTAGCATCGCGTCTGGCTGGAGCCGCTGGAACTGCTCGAGTCCTTCAGTCGAATCAATGCTGCCAAGGCAGCTCTGTGCTCACCTTCGCCAGCTTGCGGCCGACCGTGGTCACTGTCGGACCTGACGTCTTCGTGGCTGATGGTCGTCAACGAAGGCCGTTAACCTATGTGGTCAGAGCCCGATCCTCGCCATTTGCAGGCTGACTTGCTGGTGAAGAGGCTTTCCGTGACATGGGACCGTCAGTTGCTGGCCGCTAGCCGCCCCGTCAAGCACCCGTCCTTCGCATCAGCCGGCCTCGACCCCCAAGAACTCCGCCAGCCGCGTCCGCTCCACCTCCAGCGCTGGTTTGAAGGCCGCGTCGCGGGGTGCGCGGCCGGCCACATAGCCGCAGTCCACTTTCAGTCGCCCGCCCTTCACGCTGGCATTGGCCCAGCCGACGACCTGGTCGCGCCACAGCAGCGGCAGTGCGTAGTGGCCGCGCACCCTCTTGGCCGCTGGCGTGTAGGCCTCGAAGCGGTAGGCCCAGCCCCACAGCAGCTCGAAACGGCGGCGGTCCCAGACGACAGGATCGAAGGGCGCGAGCAGTCGCACCTGCGAGGGGATGCGCCAGCCGCGTGTCGGGTCTTCATTCGCCGGCCAGTACCAATCCACGCCGCCGATGTGCGTGTGCGCCAGGCGTTCCTTCGCGCGGGCGATCGTCGCCGGCGCCAGCTCGCGCCACTGGTGGGCGCCGTGGAACAGCATGCGGATGAGCTGGGACAGGCTGCCGGCCGGCAGGGGGGCGTATTTCTGCACCAGCACATCGGCCAGCGCGTCCATGGCCGTCTGCGGGTCGGGGTGGGCTTCCCAGGTCGGACCGAGTCGGTAGACGCGCGTGCCGCTGTCGCGCCGCACGACGTCGAGATGGCCGCGGTAGTGCAGGCCATCCAGCAGCTCGGTGGACAGCCGGCTGTTACCGCCAAACCAGTTCTTCACCGGTCCGTGGCCCAGCGCCGCGTCGACCTCGGCGGGATGGGCCTCGCCCAGGCGCTCGACCTCGGCCAGCACGGCGTTGGCGAGCTTCCAGCGCGGCTTGTCCCACACACGACGCGTCGTGCGCGGGTGCATCAGCGCGCGCAGCTCGGGCGTGACGAAGCCGTAGTTGATGAAGAAGTCTTCCTGCAGCGGCAGGCGCGGGTAGCGGCGCTCCAGGTCGCCGGCGCGGTAGTCCTTGACGCGGTGGCGCAGCGTCAGGTCCTGCGCCCTGGCTGGGGCGCGCAGCGGGTCGGCCTGCACAAAGCCACCGAGCTTCTCGACGGCCTTGACCAGGGTGGTGGGCGTGAACAAGCTGCGCGCGACGGCATGGCGGCGCAGGGTGCTGAGATCAAGGCTGGCGGGCATCGCTAGGCGGGGGCTRCTTGCGGGCGAACATGTCGGCATCGGCATGCCGGAGCAGGCTCTCGGTGTCCTGGCCGTCGTCGGGGTAGAGGGCGATGCCGAAGCTTGCCGCCACCTGGAAGTCGGCCGGTGCCAGGCCCGCCAGGCTTTCCAGCGGCATGCGCATGCTGGCCTCGAGGTGGTCGCGCGCGGCTTCGGCGTCGGCGCGGTTCTCGACCGAGTCCAGCAGCATGACGAATTCGTCGCCGGCATAGCGGGACACGATGTCGCCGATGCGCACGCCGGCCCGCAGCCGCTGGCCGACCTCCTTCAGCACCGCGTCGCCCACGCCATGGCCAAAGCGCTTGTTGACGTCCTTGACGCGATCGAGGTCGACGAACATGACGGCGAAGGGCCAGCGGTCACCGCGGCGGCGCTGCTGCAGGATGCGGTCCTCGATGCGGCGCAGGATGGCGCTGCGGTTGGACAGGCCCGTCAGCTGGTCGGTCAGCAGCCGCCTTTGCATGTCGGCAAAGCTGCGCGCGAGTTCGCCGAGTTCGTCGGTGCGGTGCACCTCGGGCGGCTCGTCGAGCACGCCCTCGCCCACGCGCCGGGCGGCGTCGGCCAGCTCGCGCAGCTCACGGGTGACGATGCCCAGCACCGCCCAGCCCAGGCCCAGGGCGATGACGACGCCCAGGCCCGCGAGCACGCCGGCCTGCACGAAGTTGCGCTGCACGCCAACCAGGAAGTCGGCGCGCGGCACGGCGACGATGATGAGCCAGTTCAAGCCCAGGGCAGGGTCGACGCGGGCATAGCCGAGCTGCACGACGCGGCCATCGGCATCGGCAAAGCTCGCCGTGCGCGGCGCGGTGCCCAGGGCCTCGGCGCCGGCCGCCGTGCGTTGGCGCACTGCCTCGAAGGCGGCAACAACGAGGGCGTCGGGGCTCTGCGCGGCGTTCAGCCTTTCGTGCTGGCCGACGACCAGCGTCTTCATGTGTGCGCCGCGTGACACGCCGACGAGTTGCCCATCGCCTTCCACGACCATGGCGACGGCGTTCTCGCTCAGCGCCAGCCGCTGCAGCAGGGCATTGACCTGCTTGAGCGACAGGTCGGTGGCGGCCACGCCCTCAGGCTCGCCGACGTCGTTGCCCACGCGCTTGGTGCGCGTCGTGACCAGATCCAGGGTCTTGAAGTCGATGTAGACCGGCGTCCAGCTCAGCGGCGCGGGGTTGGCCAGTGCGGCCTGGTACCAGGGGCGCTCGCGCGGCTCGAACACCTTGTCCTCGGTGACCGGCGAGCGCATGTCGCCGGTGATACCGCTGAGGCGGTAGATGGTGCGCGGGCCGGTGCCCGCGGTGCGCACGCGCAGCTCGGCCTCCAGTTCGGAGAAGCGCCACAGGCCAAGGAAATGACCCTGGCGGTCGCCGTAGTAGACGTAATTGTTGGGATCCCGGTGCACCGAGGTCGCCAGCCAGAAGCGGTTGCGCAGCGTGTCCAGGTCGCGGGGCAGGTTCTCCGGTGCCGACAGGCCGGTGGGGAAGGCCGCCTCCAGCACGGCATCGGCCCCGCCGACATGGCGCTCCAGCGACACGGAGATGCGGTTCACGGCCTCGACCAGGAGCTGGCCCGACAAGGTGTTCACCGTGTCGCGCCCGGCGCGCCAGGACAGCGTGCCCACCAGCAGCACCAGGCCCAGCACCAAGACGACATAGGGCAGCGTCAGCAGGCTGCGCAGGCTCAGTCGGTCGGTCAGCGCCCTGATCGGCAAAAGAGGAACTCCAGGCAGGTTGAATGTGGCGGCGGCAGGTTAGCAGGGGTGGGCGCCGCGGCGTAGCCCCTCGGAGCCCCGTCATCGGGGCGTTTGGCGCGGCGCACTAGAATTCAAGGTTGCCCTGCGGTTTTTGCGGCCGCCCACCCAAGGAATTCAACGTGTTCATCTCCAACGCCTACGCCCAGGCCGCCCCGGCTGCCGCCAGTTCCGACAACGGCCTGCTCGGCATGCTGCCCCTGGTGCTGATGTTCGTCGTGCTCTATTTCGTCATGATCCGGCCGCAGATGAAGCGCCAGAAGGAGCACAAGGCCATGATCGAGGCAGTGCAAAAGGGTGACGAGGTTGTCACGGCCGGCGGCATCATCGGCAAGGTCGCCAAGCTGGGTGACAACTTCATCCACCTGGAAGTCGCCAACGGCGTCGAGCTGCAGATCCAGCGCAGCGCCGTCACCCAGGTTCTCCCTAAGGGCAGCTTGAAGTAATCGGCCCTGCGCCCATCTCCCGGGCCACGGCCGCCCGGGCGCTGCTGATTACGCCGTGCAGGCGCATACAAGGAAGTCCCCATGAACCGCTATCCGCTCTGGAAGTACGCGATCCTGCTCGTCGCGCTGCTGATCGGCACTCTGTACACCCTGCCCAATCTGTTCGGCGAAGCGCCGGCGGTGCAGGTGTCCAGTGCCAAGGTGACCGTCAAGGTCGACAACTCGATGACCACCCGCATCGAGGCCGCACTGCAGCAAGCCGGCATCAAGGMGGACTTCGTCCAGTTCGACGGCAACTCGGTCAAGGCGCGCTTTGGCGACACCGACACCCAGCTCAAGGCCAAGGACGTCATCAGCAAGGAGCTCAACCCCAATGCTGCCGAGCCGACCTACATCGTCGCGCTGAACCTGCTGTCGCGTTCGCCGCAATGGCTGGCCAGCCTGCATGCCAACCCGATGTACCTGGGCCTGGACCTGCGGGGCGGCGTGCACTTCCTGATGCAGGTCGACATGAAGGCGGCACTGACCAAGAAGGCCGAGTCGCTGACCGGCGATGCACGCAGCATGCTGCGTGACAAGAACATCCGCCACGCCGGCATCAGCCGCGACGGCAACACGGTGGTCATCGCCTTTCGCGACGCCGAACAGCGCGCCGCAGCCACCGAGTTGCTGCAGACGCAGCTGCCTGATGTCGTCTGGACGCCGCAGGGCGAAGGCAGCGAGCTGCAGCTGTCAGGCAGCCTGGCGCCCAAGGCCCAGGTCGCGGTGCAGGACGCCGCCATCAAGCAGAACATCACCACCCTGCACAACCGCGTCAACGAGCTCGGCGTGGCCGAGCCCGTCATCCAGCAGCAGGGCGCCGACCGCGTCGTCGTGCAGCTGCCCGGCGTGCAGGACACGGCCAAGGCCAAGGACATCATCGGCCGCACCGCCACGCTGGAGCTGCGCATGGTGGACGACGGCAGCGAGTCGCTGGAGGCGCTCAAGGGCAACGGTCCCGTGCCCTTCGGCACCGAGCGCTTCATCGACCGCGGCTTCGGCCCCATCATCGTCAAGCGCCAGGTGGTGCTGACCGGTGACGCCCTCGTCGATGCTCAGCCCGGCTTCGACGAGAACCACTCGCCGTCGGTCGACCTGACGCTGGACGCCAAGGGCGCCCGCATCATGAAGGACCTGTCGCGCGAGAACGTCGGCAAGCGCATGGCCATCATCCTGTTCGAGAAGGGCAAGGGCGAGGTCGTGACGGCGCCGGTCATCCGCAGCGAATTGAGCGGCGGGCGCATCAAGATCAGCGGAGCGATGACGACCCAGGAAGCCAGCGACACAGCCCTGCTGTTGCGCGCCGGGTCGCTGGCCGCGCCGATGGAGATCATCGAAGAGCGCACCATCGGCCCGAGCCTGGGCAAGGAGAACATCGAGAAGGGCATCGCCAGCGTCACCTGGGGCTTTGCCGCGGTGGCCGCCTTCATGTGCGTCTACTACCTGCTGTTCGGCGTGTTCTCGTCGCTGGCGCTGGGCTTCAACCTGCTGCTGC